>DASWDL010000277.1:0-3303 GCA_036395315.1 Nitrososphaeraceae archaeon | reverse complement strand
TTATGAACAACAAATCCTGGAGAGGACATTATCAAACCTTACTAAATAGGTTCAGTAGCTTTCAAACAATATTGAATATTATTTCATGTATATTCATATTCATCACTTTATGATTATTTGAGTATTACGATTCTTAAATGGATAAAAATGATACTGCATAAATAACGTTTGATGGGAAAGATCCTATAATGTCACGATGTTATTGCGTAGCCTGCTTCATTTTAATCTTTATGCTATCTATGGGATTCATATCATTGGTTAGTTCTATTTTTGCCCAAAACCTGTCAAGCCGGATAACCCAGTGGTTTGAACCGCTTGATTTAGGCAATCAGTTAAGAATTCGGTGCTTTAACGGATCACTTGTTGAATTTGTATCCGACTGTACTTCCGCATCCATCACATGTCAGTCGTTAAGGATGGTGGGAAATGATACGTTAGAGTGTATTCCTTCAATTGACCAAGCAGAACATTAATAATTTTAGTAAATTAGCTAAAGATTTGAATAGACCGTATAATTTGTGAAACACTTGAAAGATTTTTGTAAAATAATCTCTTGCTATCAGAATATATAAACGAGCAAGAATCCTTATCATTTATTTTTGCAAATACAATTAACATCTTACCCGGCTTCCCTGCACTTTTTTCATAATCAGCTATATCACTTGCAGACTGAGGTTTGCGGGAGCGAACCTTAGAGCACTATACAAACTTCTCTTCCAACGAATAGAGATAATTGTCAATCCACTTATTGGTAATAAGATTGGGCATTTGGGTTCTATATTCTAATGGAAGTAAATTATTTAGATATTGTAGCAACGTTGCACGTTTATCTATTTCCTTAGCCTCCATACATTCTTGCATGATTTTAAGTAAACGAGTTCTATCTCGCAATATCATAATAGTTATTGCACTTCTGATTATATATCAGTGAGCATCCCATTTTATAGTTCTAAAGTACGTTCAGTGGTACTAGCAAAGCCCCTATGTCCAATAAGTGTAATAAATGATCAAGTCTATTGTTATACGCTGACCTCTCTATCAGAATCTCTAATTAATGGAAAACATGAAAACCGTATTCCATGCAGAATAGATTACAAATTCGATAACTACTGCTCTACTTGTGCTATAAAATATTCAAAAGAGTTCAGCAAAGCTGAATCAATCAGCTAACATGAACACCAGACACTTACACCGTCTGGAAATTTAACAAATAGATCAAGCACAGTTATTTCAAACACGACATAATATTGAAGGAATTGGTCCATCTACTGCTAAGAAACTACGCCAAGCAGGAATTGAATCTGTATTAGATTTGGCAAATGCTAGTATTGAGGATTTGGCTGTAGATATTTACTGCACGAAGGATACTGCTAGGTCATTTATCCATGCAGCTCAGAAGGTATTGAGAAACGCTGAGATTAAAGAGCAAAGTAGGGTAATTCCCAAGCTTGCTGGGAACATTACTAAAATAAAAAATTTAACAGGTATCGGGAAAAAATATACTATTGAATGCCAGATACTAGAACTGCCAAATACTACCAAAATGGATTCAAGAGAATATATTGAAACAATAGTTGGCGACGAAACAGGAGAAATTAATTTATTAGTTTTGCCGAAAAGCGTTAATAAATTTCAGAACTTAAAGGTGGGAGAAAAACTAAGACTTGGTAACACTCTGCTGAACGAAAACAAAAGGGGAGAAAAACTAATTCAAATAATGTTATACACTAGTGTTACTAGGCTCTGAGCCAAGGAGCCTAACATTTGCCAATCCTAAATATTTCCCAACCTTGGTTCGGAGTTTTAAGTTTCAAGACATATCGTTAATTACAGGGCCGTCATGCTCTCTAGCTGGGTGTTTTGAGCTATAAAATTTATCTTAAAGACGTAACATTAGATTCAAGATTTTAGGAAATGACAGTATACAAAGGATGTGTTAAGAAAAAATAGGACAAATGAAATTTCTATTTGTTGGTTAGTAAGCTAATATTCTGGCATTCCACCATAACCCCCACCTCCTGGTGGAGGGGCGCCACCTTTGGGTGTGCCTGCGGATATAATATCGTCTATGCGCAATATCATACAAGCTGCTTCTGTTGCAGAATTTATGACCTGATTTTTGACTGTAAGCGGTTCATAAATATCTCTAGTGGACAGGTCAGCAATTTTTCCTTTAAACACATCTATACCATATCTTGCTTTGCTTGACCCCTCACTTTTTGTGCGCAATTCGGCTTGTGCATCAATTAGAGATATACCAGCGTTTTCTGCCAAGGCTAATGGAATAGATTCTACCGCATCGGCGTATTTTTCAACTGCCAGCTGCTGGCGGCTTGCAAGAGAGCCTGACCATTCTCTAAGTTTTCGAGAAATAACAGTTTCAGGTGCACCTCCTCCTACAACAACGTATGGATATTCCACAACATCCCTGACGGCCATTAATGCGTCATGGATAGACCTTTCAGCTTCGTCTACGACTCTCTGAGAACCACCTCGTATTAGGATGGTAACTGATTTTGGGTTCTTGCAGCCTTCAATGAATACCCACTTGTCAGTTTCTACCTTACGTTCCTCAACTAAGTCTGCAAGGCCTATATCGTCTTTAGATAGCTCATCTATATTAGTAATCATCCTTGAGCCAGTAGCTTTAGCAAGTTTCGTCATGTCGCTTTCCTTGATTCTTCTAACTGCAATAATTCCCTCTTTAGCTAGGTAGTGCTGAGCCATATCGTCTATTCCTTTCTGACAGAGCACGACATTTGCTCCCGATGCAATAATTTTGTCAACCATGGATTTAAGCATCCTTTCCTCCTCATTTAGAAACTTTTGCATCTGGTCAGGCGAGCTGATATTCAGTTTGGCATCGAACTCTGTTTTCTCTATTTCTAAGGCAGAATTTATCAAAGCAATTTTAGCTCCTTGAATTTTCTTGGGCATTCCAGGGTGCGCAACTTCCTTGTCAATTACTATGCCCTGTATAAGCTGACTATCATGAAGAGAACCACCTGCTTTCTTTTCTACTTTAACATTATCTAAATCAATTTTGAATTTATTTTCTTCCAATTCATCGGCCACCCTCAAAGCCGCATCAATTACGAGCCTGGATAATACCTCAGAATTTGTAGTTACCAATTTGGACGCCATAGAAGTCATGGCAATTTTCTTTAGAAATATCTTATCCTTGGGGTCTATTTCAATAGCTATTTTTTTAAGAAATTCGAGAGCCTTCTTTGAAGCTTCTCTGAAACCTTCTACAACTAGTGTAGGATGTATATCTTTATTGAAAAGTTCTTCAGCATTTTC
>DASWDL010000276.1:0-39171 GCA_036395315.1 Nitrososphaeraceae archaeon | reverse complement strand
AATTAGGTTAAATCTTGGTGTTCTTGACGAGTACTGGCATTTAGTGACCCAGTTCTTACTGCGATTTTAGCTAACTGAATCCCGAAAATAAAGTTATCACATACTTTTTCCTTGAAAAGCCCTTTGGAGACAGATTTAAGCTCACTTGAAGTGATAAATTTATCTGAAAGATAGGAAATTTTAAATTAGGTGATAATTTATAAGACGTCTAGTCGGGGAGAAAGCGCTTGACCAGAGTGATAAAACATGTCGAATCATTTTCTTAGACACTTCAAATGGTCCAACTATCCTATTATTGTGTTTCCCGGAAGCGATGGCACAGGGCCGTCGCATCCCGGTCAATTCCTGGCGAGCGCAATGCTAGGGCGCTTTCGCGATTTATACCCAACGAACTTACCTTGGACCATACTGAAAGAAAGTCCTTCCGATTACCCTGTGGCAAAACAGTTGCCGAATCCTGGGCCGCTTTACGAAAAGCGTGGCTTGGTTTCAAAATTGCGCTCAGCAATGGAAACACGGATTTAATGACCCACTATGCATCATTTATTACAAAAGTCCAAATGGAGATGGGCATAGAAGTTACTGACTTTGATTCAGTAATACTCGATGAAGAAGCTCTTAACGAATTGGGGGTCGATTGTTTTTACAAAAAGCAAGTAAGAAACGAGGTTACAACTGAAGAAAATGGCCTCAATTATGACTCAATGATGAACGATGCACGTGGAAAGACGAACGACGAATACTATCCAGTTTCTTCGCCTCGCCAGAATATTTTTGACAGGTCCGACTCGCCTTTTGAAAAGAAGGAGAAACTGCAGCCAAAAATCATAAGCCAGACAAGCCATGCTGCGCGGAGTTGCTGGTACAATCTTCCGGCGAAGGCGTCTAAATCACATTAAGAAGATCCATACTACTATAGGACTCCAAGCAGCGGCAATGAAGCTCAGTCCCAGGAGGAAGCTGAATTTCAGGAAGAAATTTCAGCTGAGGACAATGAAAAAAGAATGGTTGGAGCCCCACGTCATTCATGTTTTTACAAAAGCGACGGATAGTTGACTTGAACTAACCGTTGTGAGTGTTGGAGCCAGCAAAATTATTTGGAGTTGTTATGAATATTTTCTATTTACTCTAGACAATAAATTAAAGTCTTGCAGGGAATGAAACTAAGATTAGCAAAGTGGTAAAAGGGAAAAATAAATGCAATTAATAGTATTGCAACGAAAACCATCTCGATTTTATTTATGCGGGGCCTATCCATTTCGACCAGATATTTTACAGCGTAACTTTAGATACAATATCGTTACCTACCAGCGAGTTAGTATGAGTGTATTTGAATCCTATGTGCTTTTAACAGCTTAAAGCTTGCGAATGTTTCGGGACACTTTTCACATTTCCATTTATGCTTGAGAGCTTCGTTATATGACAAAAATCTACCATCCTTAGTCTTATACACTCTAGCCTTGTTATTATAAGATAATGAATCGAAGTTGAGGAGATTTTTCTTTGTCTTTCTCAATGTAGCACTAAGCATCGATAATTTCGCATTTATTTAATTATAGTAGTAGTTATCTATATAGAGAACATGGGTTTCTAGTTAAGCAGTTAATCAGAGTATTAAGTTAGGTTTGGTTTCTATGAAGGTAATATGAGAATTAAGTAACAGGCCATTATCAATAATTCTATCATGTTGGAAGCTTTAACTGACTGAATTAATTTGGCCAATTTGCGATCAACGGATGAAACAAGTTCGAATATAGTAAGCGCTCATACTAGAAGACTCCGGGTTTATTAATCAATTGGTTTTAATTAATATAAGTAGATCAACCTTTACCGGCTATGAAATATTTTTTATACAAGCTTGTTCCGCCTCGCCCTACATTTCATCAAGACATGACAGAAGTCGAAGGAAAAGTGATGCAAGAACATGGTGCATACTGGAGAGATTTGGCCGACAGAAGAATTGCAGTAGTAGTTGGCCCTGTTATTGATCCTAAAGGAGTATATGGTCTCGCGATAGTAGAAGTAGTGGATGAAATCGGTGTCCATGACATAGGCACTAAGGACCCTGCAATTAAGGCAGGTGGATTTAGATATGAAGTTTATTCAATGCCTGAACCTATCTTGCGAAAGTGAGATAAAGATTTCATTAAGATAGAAAGCATCGTTAAGAAAAACATAAGTTTCTCTGATCCGTCCTACAAAACCCATTCTTGCTCATTTTTATTAAGTATGATACTATATAGAGTAATTTAAACAACACTTAATTGGGATTTAGAATGGGGGACCAAACGTGCGGCTAAAATTTGGATTTCATTATCATCATGTCCTAGATTGATGATTGGTTTGCTTCACAATTTTGGGAAATAATCGAGGCGGACTAGACGTCCTGCTCGACGCGGCTTCGAGTTAGATATTGCAAATATACATGCTAGGAAGACAAATTGGCCCCTACATAACAAGTTGACCTACGAAGTAATGATCTATCATTTAATTGCTGTTAATTGTCACTGCCACGCTTATACTTATGATGTACCTTAGCAGCTAGTATCAGAGCAGGAATCATGATGACAGGGAAAATGACCGCTACGTCAAAATTAAGGAATGAGAGTCCCGTAGATATGACGTAAAGAGATGGAATAATAGCCAAGTTAGTGAACATTTTTTTCTTAGTACAATTGTCGATTTCTTTAGTCTGTAAATTTTTTTTATTTCCTATAATCCACCATAATAACAATAACATCATCGAATTGAATATTTGTAATAATGACAAAACTGCTACTCCTTCCCAATTCCTATATCGTAATTCAGCTACGGTAGTAATTGGTGTTATAAGTATCAAAACAAAAAAGACTATCAAGATTAGCGTAATGATCTCAGTTGGATACTTTAGATAGTCAAAAAAATACATAGAAAAAACCCAAAAAACAGAAATCACTGCAAAACTGCTTATGAGCCCGTACAAATTATAAAAGAAATCCTTCATTTCATCTGGATTAACCTGACCATTAACAATTGTTGGAGGGACGAGATTGTATGCCAGTATCGTAATGGCGACAAGGAGCACCGAGTCACTAAAGCTCTTTAATCGTTCGGTAGTTAGGAGACTAGACAATAAATGACTACTGTTCTGTGCACTAGTTCGTGATAATAAGGTTATCCAATTCAGTTACAAATACCTAAAGGTCAAATTGTCATCAAGTTCTAGCAACAAAAGAAAGTATAAAAGATACTGTAAATTTGTGTGCCCTAATTCCAGTTAGAATGTAATCACATACTTTATCAATTAATGCCACATCGTACGACTGTGGTCTCTTAACTCAGCTTCTGTATTAAATGATAGGCCACAACGATTACAATTGTAGCATCTTAGACTATCCATCTTAGAATTCATTATCTATTATTGGTAATAAAGGTTGTATTAAAGAGGCTCTTTGTGTCGTCTGAGGTCTTCTAGTACTACTATTAATCCATTGATTCGTATTCTTATGTCTTGAAACAATTCTAAGACTTTTTCATCTATTTTGCTACCTTTGTTACTTCGATCCAATTTCATTAATGTAATATTTCATCAATGAATATGTGCGTTATAAATTTTGGAACGCATCAAATGAGAGTAATGAGTGTTTTCTGCAAAGACAATCGATTTATTGCTACATAGAATAAGATACATTAGTAGACATATCACAAAAGGAAGACTCTCATAGGCTCCTAATCCAGCCGATATCTAAAAAATTAGTGGCTATTATTTCCTATGGTATTTCCAGTTATTTGATCTTTACCTGCAAAAATTAAGGTCAGAAGTCTCGAACATCAGATGACCAGAACGTTGATGGTGCTAGTTAGAAAAGGCGATGAAGTTGGTATTGAAATTACTCCAGAATATTTTTCGACATGGGATTATGGCAAGATTACTTAGGTATTTTTCATCTTCTAATGTTATTTACGCCTGCTATATTTATTAAAGATAAACAATCCCACATAATGAATATTTATTAGTTTAGAGAGTGTTGCTGTATTTCTTCATCATAAACAGTATAGGACTTGCTACTATCAAGTTTCGTTTGTTACTACGAAGGTGATTATCTATTTTTGTTTTCAGATACTTTGGAGTACCAGATTAGATAAATAGCGTAATGTATTATTTGAAATACACAGAAAAGCAAGTCGACAGGGTACTTGAATAGACTTTTATGATTTGAAGAGATGATGCTTTAATAATACATGAAGACTAGAATTCCCACGAGAATAACTTATATGCTAATATCATGAGTTTATCTCATGCAACGGAATAACCCCACGGTAGATATTATTGACAACCTACCTGCCGATACTGCAAACCTTCAGTCACCAGAATTATTGGCCGGTGTCACTACAATGACAAGAGAAAATATAACTGAACTTTTCGGTCGCAGGAATCTTGCCTTTGTAGCTACATTATCAAAAGACGGTTCTCCTCACGTAACTCCAGTTTGGGCGGATATGGAAGGTGATCTGATTTTGATAAATACTTCTGAGGCTTCGGCAAAAGCTAAGCATCTATCAAAGGACCCTCGAGTTGGAATTTCTTTAGTTGAACAGTTTAATCCATATAATATGGTAACAATTAAGGGAAGGGTCGTTGAAATGACAAGTGAAGGAGCTGACGAGCACCTACATAAACTTGCCAAGAGATATCTTGGTATAGGAAAATATTATTATAGAAAACCAAAGGCCAAGAGGGTAATTATAAAAGTTAAACCCGAGAAGGTAATGGGACTATCAGGTCATCCTGCCTTCTATTTTCTGGCATATCTTCCTAAAGATGAAAAACAAGAATAAAACGAAGATCAACAGCCAAGTAGAAAAAATCAGTACTGCTTTATACATTCATGTATGGATCTTGTTGCAAATGGGCTGGTATCAGTGACTAGCAATACTTGGCCAGCTCTGCCATTGGCGGAGTGGAAAGAGACCTACGAGACGCTGCACATGTGGACCCAGATAGTAGGTAAAATCCGGCTTAAACTTACCCCACTTATCAATCACTGGTGGAATGTTACTTTGTATGTTACCGCTCGCGGACTCACAACGTCTGCGATGAATTATGACCATCGAATCTTGCAAATGAATTTCGATTTTATTGATCACCTTCTGCTCATAGAAACGAATGATGGTCATACTAAGTCAATTGCACTGCGCCCACGGTCAGTAACTGACTTTTATCAAGAAGTTATGGCCTCCTTAGTATCACTGGATATGCCTATAACTATTTGGAGCACTCCGGCTGAAGTACCAAATCCAGTTCCATTTGAGCAGGATCAAAAGCATGCTGCCTACGATAAAGAGTATGTAAAAAGAATTTGGCAGATTCTGGCACAAGCAAATCGGGTTTTTACCGAGTTCCGATCACGATTCCTTGGGAAAGCTAGTCCGGTACATTTTTTCTGGGGAGGATTTGATCTGGCTGTCACCCGGTTTTCAGGACGTCCAGCGCCTTTGCACCCCGGTACTCCATACGGAGCCCGCTTTGTGGATGTCGAAGCCTATTCTCGTGAAGTAAGTAGTTGCGGCTTTTGGCCAGGTGGCGGTCCCGTAGATGGACCAGTATTCTATGCTTATGCCTATCCCGAGCCTCAGGGCTTCAAGGACTATCCGATTCAACCACCAGAAGCGTTCTACAGTACCGGCATGGGTGAGTTCTTGTTACCGTACGATGTGGTCCGTACATCAAAATCACCTGATGATATCTTGCTATCTTTTCTTCAAAGTACCTATGAGGCCGCCGCGATATGTGGTAAATGGGACCGGAGCGTATTGGAACGCCAAGATGCGGTAAATGCGCTAAATACCAATCAGTCATAAAGACGTCTTGAAGATAGTAAACTCATAAACTCAGCGCTAAAATTATAACTACTTGTAGTTAATTCGTTTGAAATTTATTTCAAAAATGATCCAATATCTATGTCCCAATCTGTATGCTATGAACACAACTTTTGCACCGTTTCTGGGTACAGTATCATTAATTTTTTCCATTTGCTGGAAGTGAATAGAGGTTGTCACACTCTATGACTCTAAATTCGACACTAATGGTAAGGTTTCTTAACTTAATAAGTCTATTCTTGGTATATCAGAAAGGAATAACCGGTTAGTTCATAATTGCTACTGGTCTGTCTCTTTCCAAGCAAATACGCTAGCCTCGTCGAGTGCACTAAGTAGACTATCTAAATCCCAAGGGTCATCATAACGATCGTCATTGATAAAGAAAGTAGGAGTCTTCGTTACTCCGCTATTCTTACCGCTTTCAATATCCTCATCTATGTGGCTGCTATAAGTCCTTTCGAGAAATTCTTGATTGAACTTACTCAATTCTAAACCCAAGCTGGCTGCAGACTGTCTTAAATTCTCATCAGTATTAGCACGTCCATGTTTGAATAAATCATCATACATTTCCCAGAACTTATTTTGAGCTGCAGCAGTTTCTGCTGCTAACGCGACCTGATAAGCATGCGGGCGAACTTTAGTTATTGGAAAGTTCCGAAATACGAATCTAAGTTTAGGTCCCAAACGTTCTTGAACTTCTTTTATGATTATATACGCCTGAGCGCAATAAGGACATTCATAATCTCCGTATTCTACTAAAGTTACAGGTGCGGTTGTAGGACCTTGAGTATGGTCGCGGTCGCTTACGGCCAATGTCAGCTTTTTTGCTTCTCCGTTCCTTCTAGTCATGCAATCTTTCACAGATTCGCTTGAATTTAAGAATTTAGAATTACTTTTGTTTATTGCAATTTTTTACTATTCTTTCCATATAATAAAAGCAACGCTCACAGTCAGGCAGCGGCCAGAAATACCGGTCATTTCTGCAGGATTTTTCAATCGGAAAATTCAGGATCGGACTTGACTTGTGTGTAATTGACCTTGGATCTAATCCATCCAGCAGAATTCCTTGAACAAGTTATGAAGACTCCTTATGATAGAAGCAGTAGCTTTATCTGAATCAGCTAGAGATTAAAAATAATAAGTGGTATGGATGTGCCAGAAATAACCCCATCTTGAAGATAATGTCATGTCATTAGATAGGAGTTTGGAGTGCCAGTTCCATGATGGCCGCTAAATATCATTTTCTAAACAGTGATCTCATAGTCAAGCTGGAACCCCTATTTCTTTAATACCTCCATCTGATTTGACATACTTCTATTCAAAATGCTTGCAAATGTGATGGATGATACTGAAATCAAAGTAGCCGTAAAAAAGATTAGATTATACGACTGCGCAGATGGGAAGGATGCGGAAATATTGTTCGTTCCTGATTCTACAAATACCTGATTTGCTTGAATATATATGCCTGCAATTACAGGTCCAACTGAGGATCCGATAAAGAAAATTAGAAGATTAATTCCTAAAGATATTCCACTAAATTGTTTTGGAGTCGAAATCAGCACAATGTTCACCGAACCGATCTGCATTAATGCTAATCCAATAGCTACCAAGACAAGAATCGCGGCTATCGAAGCCTCTGTCGAATGAAATATGAAAAGTATAAAAAAGCCTATAGTAGCTATTATGGTTCCTACGGTGGTAGGTTTTAAGTTTCCAAATTTGGATACCAGGAAACCAGAGGCCACAGAAAATATCAATGATACTATCATATATGGAAGTTGAACATTTGCGATACTTGATGGGCCGCCGCCAAATCCCACAGGAGGTGGACTTCGTATTAGAATAGGAAGACTTTGATACACAACCATCATCGCAGTTAGCCCTACAGTCATATTAATTATATTTGCAGAAAATATGATTTTATTTTTCAGCAACTTGAAATCAATTAATGGGAAGGGTACCTTATTCTCTACAACTATGAATAGAAACAATGAGATAAGTGTTAGGACTGAAAAAATGACAATCTCTAATATATTGTTTGGGCCCGCCCTTTCGAGAAGCTGAAGTGTAATAAGAAATGAGATTATTGCAACAGAAAGAGCTGCAGCACCTCTTATGTCTATGTTCTTGCTTAATTTCTGTTTGCTATCGATGCTGTCATAGCTAACGTTAGCATATGAGTTTGTATTTTCTGATAATAATATATCTGGTCTCACATGAATAAATCTACAGCAAAATTCAGCCCCTTTATTTGAGACCGCTTGTTGTTGCCCTACTTTTTTAACGTAAACAAATTTGGCGATTATCCCAAACAGTATTATTGCAATTGGCACCATCAACAAGAATGTAGCCCGCCACCCAAAGCTTTCAACTATACGTCCGCCTATTATCAAACCTATTACAGCACCACCAGAGAGGGTAGAGCTAAATATGCCTAGAGCTATTGCAAGCTTTTCTGGTGAGAATTTATCTCTAATAATACTGAAGGCTATGGGAATCATCGATATGCCAACCCCTTGTAATACTCTGGCAGTAACAAGGGACAGAAAGTTAGTTGACATTGATCCTAGTAAAAGACCTAATATGTAAATCGCTAAGATTATCAGAAGCACTTTCTTTTTACCATATATATCGGATAGTTTACCAGCAATTGGAGTCATAACAGCTCCCGTGACCAGTAATGCGGCCAGTATCCATGATGAAGCTTCATATGAGATATCAAGGTCAACTATGAAGTCGGGAATGGCTGGTAGTACCATAGTTTCAGCAGACACTGCGATGATGCCCAAGCTGCTTAGAATTGCAAGGGTTATCCACGGAGTGGAAGTGATGTGCTTTTCTGCTTTTTGCATATTTATCCTCTTATCATTATTTTATTTCCTCTGACTAATTAGTTTTAAAACTGGTGAATGCCCAAAAGGAATTTTAGCTTTCTGAAGGTTATGGAAATCACAATTGCTCATAGGTTCAAGAATTCTTTCTTCCGCCAGAGTCCGAAATGGGGGAATATTCCAATCTGTTGCTACCGCATAAAGGACATATGTGTATGTGCCTATCGCTGTTTATTGAATATGATGCACACCAATAACACGACTCGCATATTAAGAAATATATCGTGATTATTTGGTGATTATTATCTTGCCACTTTTCAGCGTTAATCAATTCAAAGATCACCCTGAATTTTCAACAATAGACGTACTATAATTTACCGCAAAATCAGGAAATTGATTTTGAACTCTATGGTCAGCGTGTGGCATCATGTCATTATTACCATTATGATTAAAACTGAAATTTTAGAATTTGTCAAATTAAATGCACAATAGGACAGGAAAGGGAGAGAAGAGCCTATACACTTACTTTGATACTATCTCCGTCCACTTTAACCTCGTAGGTCTCTTGGTCATATGTTTTAATGTATGACATCTCTTGTCCAACAGATTCCATATATTTTTGCCATGAGGACGGCAGAGGTTCCATTCCAGGCGGGATTTCTAATACGGGATCTCCTATTTTCTTTCCAGACGTAATATCAAACTTTGCTGCATGAAAAGGACAAGTTACTATATTTTGAGTGATATTTCCACGCGAGAGTCTTGCATTCATATGGCCACATCTTTCGGCAAAAGCATAGAACTTTCCATTAAGGTTGGCTATTACAATCTCTTTTCCGTTTATCTCTACATGCTTCATCTGTCCATTACTAATTTCACCAACCTTACATACTTCAACGTAATCTTGGTTTTGACTCATTGTTTTTGTTACGAATAGACTATATTTAACTTTGGTAGTAATTATTTACTAACTAAGTAAATGTGATAGGACTAATCAAAACTTTGGTGAATTCACATGCATCAGTCATATCCAATTCATTGCCCAGCGGAAGAGAATTTGTTAAGATATTAAGGGGCTCATTTACTGTCGTTAGTACTGTTTCCAAAGAATTCGAATAACTGGTCTATTATAAAAACTGGCTGCTCTGGATGTATTGGTAAACCAATATTCATTATGGGATACCTTAACAGATTCACTTACTCCCATTTTCACTATATAGCGAAAGTTTTGTTGTTTAAAGAAAAAAATACTGAAGGGATGTAAATGAGTTTGATTGTCCCTTCAGTTGGACTATGCAACAAGGTTACTGTAGGTTAATTAATGGAGATTCGATTTTTTAATTCCTTATCCATGTTTTCTATATACCTAAATGTGATATAAATGGCAATTATTATGCTGGCTTTACCAAGTTTTGGTAGCATATATTGTTTCTTTATTTGGTTTGATTTGATTTCTCTAAAGACATCGATTCTTGTACGATGGGTTTTCGTTCAACCTAA
The DNA here is from genome assembly GCA_036395315.1 of Nitrososphaeraceae archaeon. Classification (GTDB taxonomy): domain Archaea; phylum Thermoproteota; class Nitrososphaeria; order Nitrososphaerales; family Nitrososphaeraceae; genus TA-21. Next base: position 28,981 of record DASWDL010000276.1, on the reverse strand, counting down.
TTTATATAGAAATGAAAACCTTTCCCTGATCCATGTTATCGATATCATTTAGGGATGTTGCTATTGATTGCGAGTTTGTAAGAAAAACAAATAGTGAAGGTGAGTTAATGATGTAACTTACTGACCATATTGTAAAAACGCATCGAACTAAGATTTGCAAATATAACAAAGCCAGAATTATGAGAACGAGTTAGGGTACATACAAGGAAAGTTAATTGATCTTTATCTTCGTTTTGAATATCTCTTCATCTGTTTGATATTTAGATTCGTATTCTAAACCACATGTCAAACATTTGATTGTCAGTTCCATTGTATATTTATCATGTGCAAAAAATTACTTAAGGATTAAAACTAGGGGACTGTCGTTTGTGAGTAGCTAGCTGCTATATAGAAAATGAAAGGAGGGCTATATGGAATATATGGAGAGCATACCCAAGAAGCATGTCCACTCTACAACGAACAAAATAGAAGGTGGCTATTATCAAATCTCCCAAATCAAGAGAAAAATGCGCAAAAGTATGGAGTAAAAATCCTACAACAGCATCATTCAGCCTTGGAACATACATTCCTGTGGGTTGTTGAATCAGAAAACGCACAGGTTGTAGAAGATTTGATGGCCAGAAGTACAGGAAGATTTAACACGGTAAGAATTGTACTGATTACCTTCCAAACAGTAATAGAAAGATGCAAAAAAATCGAAGATGGAACATTTTTCGAAAATTAGGAAAAGCAAAACTGGTGTCAATAGACCCAGCCTCCCACATTTTTTAATATAATTCAGAAGGAAGCATTCTCTATTGACTTTCCCATTCTACGAGAGGTCATTTAACAATATAAAGATAAGATTGATTTATGTGTTGTGCAAGTCAAGGTATAGTTTTGGTTTAAATTTTCTTACACCTGTCTGATTTTTATTGTGTAGGTATAAAAATCAGGTTTTCAGTGTCGATACTGTTGACATCTCCTATTCCTGGATTACTTTATGAACAAATGAGATCACAGTTGATCCCTCGCCCACAGCGGAGGCGACTCGCTTAATGCTGCCACCGCGTACATCACCAGCTGCGAAAACACCTGGCAAACTGGTTTCAAGCAAGTATGGTTGTCTTTTAAGAGACCAACCTGCGGCGCTCAGATTTTCAGACGACAAGTCCGGACCCGTATTAATGAAGCCTTTTGCGTCGAGCACAATACAACCATTAAGCCAACCGGTATTTGAATCGGCACCGGTCATGACGAATAAATGTCTGATGTTATGCTTCTCAGTCTGACCTGTTTGACTATTTCGCCAGCGAACGAATTCAAGGTGGTGGTTTCCTTCGAGAGCTACAATCTCTGTGTAGGGCCGGACTATAACATTAGGGCTTTCTTCTATCCTACGAATCAGATAGCGTGACATACTAGTGGCTAAACTAGCGGACCTTACTATAACGTGGACACGTTTTGTCGTCTGTGCCAAAAACACAGCAGCCTGACCAGCTGAGTTTCCTCCACCAACAACATTTACTTCCTCTCCTCCACACAATTGTCTTTCCACAAATGTTGCACCATAATAAACTCCAGCACCTTCAAATCGAGACAGGTTTTTCAATGGTAGCTTTCTATATTGAGCACCTGTGGCTATCAAGACGGTCCTGGCCGGAATTCGAGCGCCATTCTCGGCTTCTACTATGTACGGTCTCTGGTCGCAGACAATTCTTTTTGCCCTAGCAATTAACATCTTAGCCCCAAACTTCTGTGCTTGGATATACGCCCTCCCTGCTAGGTCCTGACCTGAGATCCCGGTAGGAAATCCCAAGTAATTTTCAATTTTTGAGCTTGAACCAGCCTGACCGCCAGGAGAACCCGTTTCCAGTACCACAACATCCAACCCTTCTGATGCACCGTATACTGCGGCGGCCAATCCTGAGGGACCGGCTCCGACTACTACGAGATCGCGCACCTGAGTTTGGTCGATAGACTCATTGAAGCCTAGGCAGTCTGCGATTTGCTGATTACCGGGATTCCGCAATACTACTTGACCTCTACAGATCAATACTGGTACATCACTGGCAGAAATTTGGAAACTATCCAATAGATTCTGTACGTCAGGATCTTGTTCTAAGTCTATGTAGGAGTACGGATGTCCGTTTCGGATTAGAAACTCTTTAATCCGCAAAGTATCGGCAGAATATACCGATCCAATAAGGATAAGATCTCCCACACCGGCAGCTATTAACTCTACTCTGCGTAGGATGAAAGCCCTCATTAGTATGTCGCTGAGATCAGCATCAGTCTGCACTAAACCGATTAAATCTTGGTGATCAAGTTCGATTACTTCGCTTGGCTTCGTAGCCCGCGCCCGAACTAAAGATCGGCGGCCAGAGAGCATGTTAACTTCTCCGGTGAATTCTCCATCACTATGGATGGTTATGAGAGTCTCATGGGTGCCGAAGGGGCGCACAATCTCTACTTCTCCTGTTATTACAACAAAGAACGGCACTGAAGTATCTCCTTGCTCAATTAGCACATCACCGGACTGTACTGAACGAGTACGTCCATGCGTCGCAATACGACCGATCTGAGCTGGTGTTAATTTCGGAAATATTTTCTCAATTCGAGAACTAGTTAGAGGGAGTCCTCTGCGTGCTTCACTCATGAATACCGTTCCTTACAGTTAAGACTGCTTAACTTATTTGTAGGCAAAGGCACCATTTTGAAGTGATGCTTGGACAGTTGGATCAAGCCATCCAGCGTTGGCCATGCTAAAGCAATGGGTCGACATGAATTCTGCTGTTCCCCCAAGTCTACTTTCCCATTTGGGTAACATAGCTTGTACACATTTTTCATTGACAGCATCTTTGCGTTCAACTTAGCTATCAAAGAATCCCCAATTATTTAAGTTGAGGGGGTCTAGATGCGAGTACAGGTAATTCTTGTCTATTTGATTGAAAATGTTTATTGCCTACCTAAAGAGTAGCGGAGTGAAAAATGGTAATAGTAACTCGGGGAACCTATGTCTGAACTTGACTATCAGTTTACTAAGATTGAGAACAGAAATAAGATAAAGAAGAGATTCTCTGCCAAGTCTAATTGATCGCTAAGGTGTGATTTGGCAGCTAACTTAGAAACATCTCTCCCCGTGCGAACTGTACACCACCCTTATATTGATTACGCCTACCAAAAGCTAATTCGATACCTCCATGTAGTTTTCACCCACTTCACGAAGCGCAGGCGCAATACGCGTACCTATTAATTTGGTAGCTCGCATGAGCTTCTCATGAGGTAACGAGGCAGGGTTCATCATAAAAGTAATTCTGGAGATCCCGCCTAGCGTATTGCTGTGCCGGATTAGCTTCTCCACTACCTCATCTGGATCGCCTACAAGGAGCGCACCCCGTTCATCTCGCTGTGCATCAAAACTCGCACGTGTCATCTTGGGCCACCCGCGCTCTCTTCCAATCTCAGTCATGGTACGTGCATATCCTGGAAAGAAGTCGTCAACTGCTTCTTGGGTGCTCTCTGCGACATAGCCCAGCGAATGTACGCCTACTTTTAATTGATGAGGTGAATGGCCGGCTCGCCTGCCTGCCTCCCGGTAAAGATCAATGAGTGGCCTGAATCTGTGCGTTTCGCCGCCTATAATTGCAACCATCAAAGGGAGTCCAAGCAAACCAGCTCTGACAAATGATTCTGGAGTTCCCCCAACGCCTATCCATATTGGCAAAGGATTCTGTAAGGGCCTAGGAAACACTCCCTGACCATTCAATGTAGGGCGATATTCACCAGACCAATGTACATGCTCATTGTCACGAATCTTTAGCAGCAAACCGAGTTTCTCTGCAAAAAGAGAGTCATAGTCTTCCAACTTAAATCCGAACAAAGGAAAGGCTTCGATGGATGAACCGCGGCCAACAATCAGCTCCGCCCGGCCCTGCGACAGAAGATCCAGTGTTGCGAATTCTTGAAACACCCTTACCGGGTCGGCTGCACTCAGCACAGTTACAGCACTGGTAAGACGTATCCGTTTCGTTCGTGCAGCTGCAGCAGCTAGGATAACAGCCGGAGCCGAATCGAGGAACTCTTTACGGTGATGTTCGCCAACGCCAAAGACATCTAATCCAATTTTATCGGCATATTCTATTTGTTCAACCAACCTTCGCAAACGCTCAGACGGGCTGACTGAAAGGCCAGAGTCATCAAATGCTGCGAAGCTATCAATTCCTACTTGCATCTAATATCATTAGGTAATTGATTATTTAAGTACAGTAGTAATTCCTAACTTAGTTGGTATGAATAACCAAATTAAGTGAGCAAAAATTTACTTGATTGTACTACATATATATCGAAAAATACTTTGCATGTTCTTCTCATTCCGGATTTACTAAATTTACCGCCATTTGTTTCATCTAATCCGCCCCCTCCTACCAAACAGATCTCCAAATGTAGGACTATTGGTGAAGGTTCTAGCTATTGAGATGTGTTAAAAGATAATTAGTCGATGCTCCTAAAAAATGTTATATGTCAAAACCTGACTTAAAGGATCTCAGCACAATAAATGAAATAGACTTGACTGTTGTAGGCAGAAAATCAGGTCAGTATAAATCGAGACCTGATTGGTTTGTTCAAGAAGACAACAAATTGTATTTACTTCCTGTACAGGGTTCGGATACAAATTGGTATAGAAACGTAGTAGAAAATCCAAATGTGAAAATTTCAGCACATGGACAGGAATTAACCGGGAAAGCAAAAACGATAACCGATGACGACGAAGTTAAAGACATAATAGAGAAGTTTAGATCGAAATACGGCAATTCTGATGTTCAAAAATATTATTCCAAGTTTGATGTAGGGATAGATGGAATAGCCATGTAAGGGCCAGCCCTAGCCTATATGAAGAGGGGGGATAACTCATCACGCTCTTACCTTACAACAACTTATGAATTATTACCTCCTTCAAGGAACTGTATAAATAATTTATATAACATAAATTGAAAAAAAGGAGAACAGCATCCTTCAGCAAAAAATAATTGTGTTCTATTTTTCTCTTTTATCGATTTCCCTAAGGACCTTGCTAAGGTATTGTTTGGTGGATGCCAATTCATTCATGGTGTAATGATATGTAAGCTACTAATTCAAGGAACTACCTTAATATCCCAATTTGCGATTATTTACCCTTTAATACTATCAAGCACTATAATCAGTATGAAATCTGCTCAAATTAATAAATATGGAAGCAGCGATGTTATTGAGATTAACGAAAACACACCTGAACCAAGTATATCTCCCGGAAAAGTTTTAGTCGCCATAAAAGCTGCGGGCGTAAATCCAGTAGATTGGAAAATTAGCGAAGGTGGTTTCCAACAAATGTTTCCACTTCAATTCCCGTCAACCTTGGGGATAGATTTCTCTGGGGTTATTAAACAAGTTGGAGAAGGTGTCTCCCCTTCAGATTTTAAACTAGGAGATGAGGTATTTGGACAGGCTGGTGTAATAAGTGGCGGATCGGGAGCATTTGCTGAAATGGCTGTCGCAAATATGAAAAGTATCGCAAATAAACCCAAGAGATTAAGTTATACTGAAGCGGCAGGTCTACCTCTTGTGGGAGTCGCTGCTTGGAGAGTTCTTACTGAAGATATGAGTTTATCAAAAGATCAGAAGATCCTAATTCATGGCGGTGCAGGAGGTATAGGATCAATCGCTATTCAGCTTGCCAAGAGCTTAGGAGCGTACGTAGCAACGACAGTAAGTGCAAGTGACAATCCTTTTGTACAAAAACTGGGAGCAGATATTGTAATAGACTACAAGACTCAAACCTTTGAAGACTTGGTTCAAAATTATGATGCAGTCTTCGATACTGTAGGCGGCGACTCTTACAGAAGATCTTTCAAAGTTTTGAAGAAAGGCGGCGTAATTGTTTCTATGCTAGAGCAGCCTGATTCAGAGCTAATGAATCAATACGGGGTCAAAGCCATATTTCAATTCACACAACCTGATAAGGAACATTTAACTAAAGTGGCACAATGGGTGGATCAAAATAATATAAGGGTAAATGTAGAGAAGGAGTTTTCATTGGATGAGGCTGGTGATGCGCTAGATTACCAAAAGAATGAACATTCTAGAGGCAAAGTGGTCTTGGCTATGTAAGATAAATTAAAGAATTACCTGAATTACCTTATGTTAGGAATTATTTAGAACTAAATGATTTCAGAATATGACAAATAGTGGTAATAAAATGTTAGTCAAATATGAATATGATCAGACATTGGGGTTTCTTGATAGTTCCTAACTACATATACGTTTAGAACGATTGGTACTATTTTCCAAAGAATTTGAATAGCTGATCTATTACAAATTTTGGCTGCTCTTCTGGAATCCAGTGTCCTGAAAGTGGAACTGTAATACCAGTTACATTTGAGGCTAATGATTGTAGTGAGCTATACGCAAAGTTACCCGGATAATCGCCGCCTAAAGCCGGATAGATATCACCACCCAGTGCCAATACAGGCGTTGATATCTTGGCCTTGGCTGTTTCTTTGTTTTGCTCTGCATCAATAGGAAAAGCTCGAAAATGCTCAAGCGATCCACGTAATCCACCGGGAGCTACAAGGTGGCTTGCCCATACATCAATGTCTTGTTCCGTGATTGCAGCTGGATTATAAGCTAATCCCCTCATAAACCATGAAATATATTCTCGCTCTTTACCTTGTATGAGAGCTTCTGATATGTCACGGGTTTGATAAAAAGAAAACCACCAGGGCCCATTCTGACCGAATGCAGGAGGTAGAAAGCCGGGGTATGGGAAATCCATGATCACCAATTTGGTTACGTTATTCGGATGCTCCGCGGTATATGAAAACGCTGGCTGACTTCCGACATCATGTGCTGCTAAATAAATTTTATTAAAACCTAACTGAGTCATCAATTGATAAATGTCCTCAGCAATAGTCTTGCCATCATAACCAGTCATTGGTTTTGAAGAATCACCAAATCCCCGAAGATCGGGCGCAACTACAGTATAATTCTTAGCTAGAGCTGGCATAACATGTCTCCATTCATACCATGATTGTGGATATCCGTGCAACAATACTACAGGATCTCCTTTACCACCCATCACATAATGCAACTGTATTCCATTTACGGATGTAGTATGATGTGTAAAAGTCACATTATCAATCTGGAAAGAAATACCATCAAGTAGATGATGTTGTTCGGTGGATGTTAGGTTAGCTTGCGGCTGCTGTTGCTGTGCAGTTCCAATTTGAACCTGACTCAAACCAAATCCAATTAGAGAGATACTCGTTGCAATAATTATCAAAACTGAAACATGGACATCTCTCATAGTAGCTTTTCCCCGTGTTTTGGTAAAGAATACCTTCCCATTGGGTGAGCTATGTTAATGAACTATTAAAGTGAGGTAGTAATTAGTTACTTACTTGGTTAGGCCAACCACAGTCTTCATTGATTCAGGTTCTGATTTTGGTTATTCACGGATTGGGATTTGAAGCCTCTTGTTTCACTTGGGGATTTATACATGCATTGCTAATAACTTTTATGGCAATGATATGTCATAGAGGAACTTATTTCTGAAAAACCGCATATCCATGACAAAAAATTTGGTTTTACTTATCTAAGATATAAGGTAGATATGATCAGCTCTCCCAAACTGATTTAGAATTTTACGTTATGAAAAAACCAGTCAGGATTGCCGAATTACTTGAAATTATAAACAGTCTTCAAGGAGGACAGAAAAGCTTAAAATAATAATACGCTTTTCTGAAACTTCTAATCTACCATTTCGATATTTGGATTTCCGCAACCAGATCTACAAGTTTGTTTTGGACTGATAATTGATTGCGCTTTTGAATTGATATTTTGTGAACTCATAGAGTACGAGTTTGCAACACATCATATTAAGGTTCCAAATTCTCCATCATTAAATAAGTTGACTACTATTTTCAAATCAGTAAGCCATGATCGATCTTTTTATGAGTCTTTGGCATATCATTGCAATCGAAGGTTCTTGTTCTGTGCAGAATCAAAAAGGTGACAGGATAAGCAGTTAACAAGTTTGATATTCAAAAGCAAGAAATAAGCTTGACATACAACAGATCATTAGGGGCTTCAATTGTCTCCATCTCACCAATCCATGAAAATTGAAATAGCAAGCATAGTTGATCTTACTGAAATTCTTGAGCTTCAAATCAGAGCATATCAAAGTGAGGCGGAAATTTACAACGATTATTCTATTGAACCACTAATTGAAACTCCTCTAGAATTGCAGAAACAATTCAAGCACAAGACCTTTCTGAAGGCGGTATTGGATGGCGAAATTGTTGGGTCTGTTCGGGGATGCTTGAAAGAGGAAACAGTACATATCGGCAGGTTAGCAGTAGAGCCAAATTTCCAAAATCAAGGTATAGGAACACAATTGATTAGGTCTATTGAAACATATTTCACAATTGCAGAAAGATACGAGCTATTTACAGGAAATAAGAGCGTAAATAATCTGAGGCTATACAATAATCTAGGTTATAGGGAATTTAAACGAGAACCTGCTGGCAATCAGGTTATGATGGTGTACCTAGAAAAATACAGAAATCCAGTAGCCAGAAAAACAGGCTAAATGATATCAAGGCAAGAACTTTAGATTGGTGGAGACTTACTGCCCGATCTTTACCAGCTCGTTTAATTTTGATTAATATTTCTTAATTCTTATTTTATAACTTCTAGACCGGAAAATTGCCTGATATTTTACTTAAATTAGAAGTTCCTCTGTCCACAACCTCGAATCGGCCGCGTATTCTAGTTTCAGTGGTTCTAGAAATTAGTATCCGATTGGGACAAGGGTCTCTCACGGTGCGCTATATAGGAGATTAGCCGCCCGGTTTACGCAAAACCTCAACCGACAGGCGTTCAAGGTCCTGTTCGTTGGCAGGGACTACGATGTGTTCAAGGCGACTTCCTGTTCGTTGGCAGGGACTACGATGTGTTCAAGGCGACTGGCAACCTCCAAACTCTCAAATTCCTGCGACCATGAAACGACCGTTCCCGCTGCAGACGTAACCAAGGCAATGGCCAAGCGATACTTTGGCTCCGAGGCGTGCTGCACAACGACCTTCCTTGGTGATTCTATTTCTAAAAACACATTTTCATTTAGATAGTTTGCGCCATTTGGTCCGTGCATGACGAAAGACCAACGCCCACCGTTCTTGAACTCGCAGACATTGAAAGTATTGGTGAAACCGGCTGGCCCCCACCACCGTGCCAAACGTTCTGGATCACTGATTGCGGCAAAGACTTGTTCCATGGTTGCTAAGATTTCACGGGATGTTTTAAATGTAGACATCGTGTCTCTCCTTTTCGGGGTTTATAAGGCCATCTAATTACCAGTTGTAAGAACACATCTAAACTTAGCTTTACCACTCATCATATGATCATATGCCTCCGCTGCGCGATCTAATGAAAAGACTTCGTTCATGGACCTTACACCAGAGACAGCGCTAAATGAGAGCGTGTCTTGCGAATCAATTGACGTACCAGCTGGCCAGCCTATCAATGAACGACGTCCTAATATCATTAGATTTGGAGGTACTTCAATTGGCTCATCGGATGCTCCGATTACGACAAGCTTTCCATTGACTGCAAGGCCCCCAAGGATTTCAGTCATTGCCTTTCCGCTTGGGACTGTTGCAAGTATCACTTTAGCTCCTCCCAACTTGTTAAGTTCTTCGACTGCGTTCTGAGACTTGTTATCAATGTACTGCCTTGCGCCCAGCTTCTTTACTAATTCCTCTTCTTTGTCTCTCGCTCGTCCAATAGCCACAGTGTTAAAACCCATCTTGGCTGCAAACTGAATTCCCAGATGTCCAAGGCCTCCCATTCCAATAATAGCAACTACATCGCCTGCACGTGCTCCACTGTTCCGAAGAGCGTTATAGGTGGTAATACCAGCACACATAAGAGGCGCAGCTTCTACTGCTGAAAGCTGCTCGGGTATTAATGCTAGGGCTTCGATAGGCGCAATCATATAATCCGCATAACCACCATCATATGAAATGCCTGGTACCTGTGCGTATTTACAAGTAACAAAATCTCCACGCCTGCAAGATTCGCAATGGCCACAATGACCTCCATGCCAGCCAACAGCTACTCTCTGTCTAGGTTCCCATTGAGTAACGTCCTTGCCTACTTTATCTATAACACCTGCAATCTCATGGCCGGGAACCCTCGGATATTGAATGCCTGGAAATAACCCCTGTTTAGTAAAGGAATCACTATGGCATATGCCACATGCTTGTACCTTGATTCGAACTTGTCTAGCACTTGGTTCCGGAGTATCTCTCTCCACTATTTCAAAAGGGCCGTTAGGTTTAGAAACTTGAACTGAACGCATATCTACGATAATATTAGATTTCATAATTATAATGGCTTTCAATTAAACTTGGGTTATAAGTGGCCATTTTTCTTTTTGGTCTTCTTTAATACATATTCATAGAGGTCAAGGGAAGTAAAAAGAATTCGTAACCATAAAGTTATAGAATCGATTTAGCATCATGTCCAAAGCCGATCTTTACCAGAAACTGGATAAAGTATATGAGATAAGACGCAGCGTTGAAGATTTCTGTAAATGGCATAAAAGTAGCTGCTGAAGGTAAACCAATAACAGACAATAATAGGGTTGAAGGATATTGTAAAGAAATTCAAGTCTAAATATGGAGAAGGGGATATGAAAAAGTACTATACGAAATTGGATGTAGCCGTGGAAGTACCGCTCTGATGGAACTTCCCAAGAACTGACAAAGTCATCGTAGTTTGAATTTCGTCGAGTTACAATGGACTACTGTATTTGGGACTAAACTGCAGTGAAATATGTCCGATGCATCTACTATCGTACCAACATATTTTCCATCATCCTTGTCCTCCATAAATCTATATTTACCACTACCAGCATGTTTTACTTTTGCCCTTACGTTTGACCCATTAATTAGTAGATTGCACCATGAGGAATCATTGTTAGAATGATCTTTGTAGGACATTGGCTCATTAGTCATAACATTTTAAATTCAAGACATCATATTTAAAATAGGTAGCAATTTACAACTTAGTAGATAATTCAAATAATACTGGTAACAATCCTGGAGAATGTATCAGTTCTCAATTTTTAATCTTAATATGAATGGAATTCACTCTTAATGATTCTTCATCAGTTTGAAGGCCGGAAATAGATGGCCGCATTTTTCACACTTCCAATAGCTTTTTCGAGCCTCAGCATACTTCGAGAATTGTATGTCCTCGCCTTCATAAAGTCGTGTTCTAGCATTATAGATAGGCATATTAAAATTGATTTTACAATTTTTTGCCGCGGCACTCTCCATGATCACTCTTGGAAAACTGTATTTCGGATCATAATATTACAAAGTAATACGTAGATTCTTTTTTCCATCAGCTGATCAATGGAAGAAGAGGCTATTTATACGATTAATACATGAATTATTTGTTACTATATAGAATACTTGCATTATTGATTGTCCTAATTTTAATTTAATAACTCAAATAATTGGCCAACATCAACAGTCTCCCCCGTAGGCAAGTATATTTGATGTAAATCTAAAGTATCGATAAGGCTTTATTGTCACAGATTTTTAGTCAGTTGTCTCGTTCGAAGATCCTGTAGAGATATCATGAATAACCATGTTATGGGCCGTCAGGACCTCTTTGGTAACAAATGTTTTGTTACAAATAAGACATATTGGTCTTTCATGCTTAATTGTTTTATTTACTTCTGCCATGCCGAATTTATGTAACTAAATTATTTAAGTTCTTCAGATCGTAATACCCTATGAAAGTACAAGAATCAAGAATCGTAAAGAACATTCTGTACTATAGGAACAAAACGAAGTTTGAAGTAATACTCGATTTAGTTTGATAGTAATGTAATGAGTTTGTATAAGGTTCGTTAAAAATTTCGTGCATAATCCAGATATGAGAGGACCTCGACTAGTCGATCTTTGATCAATTCTGGTTTCTCATGTTTTGGGGATATAGGAATAGCACAGATCGATAGTTGGTAAACTCCATTATCATTGAAACAGGAAGAAACTTTTGACTAATATACCGGGCTAATCATATCTTGCCCAACATAATAGAATAATTAATCTACTTCTAATTGTACGCCATAAGAGACCCTGAAATATACTATATAGTCCATTATTCACCGTGTGATTTCACAGGACAACTTTGATAGACACAGTCTTTATCTAATAAGCTATGAATATTATTGAAGAAGAAAATCCCTTTGCAATTGAAGCAAAGACAACTGGACTTAAGAAAAGCAGAAGCGTTACTTATTCTCTTGTGGATTCATATCACAGTACCTGTATTGATAAAAAGGACATTATATTAGGGCAAATACAAGCTTGCGAAAGACTTTTGAAATATACTGGTGATAGAATAGATCAAATAATTCTCGAAAAAGAGGTTGCTGATTTAAAATTGATCCTTGATTTAATTGAATAGATAGGTTTCATAGCTTAAATCCGCTTAGAGCAGTGGCATGTAAATGCAATTGGTAATAACACCTTCAATAACACAAATTCTGAATGCAATTTGTGACATCAAATCACTAAATTTGTTTAATGCAATAGCCGTGAAAGATGGCAAGACGCTGGACATGAGAGACCAACTTTCGCTATCACATAAGGAATTCTATTCGAGAATTTCTAAACTTATAAGAATTGGCATGATTAAATGCACTGACGGCAAATATTCAATTACTGCCTTCGGAAGAGTAATTCACGAGATTCAACTAACACTTGAGGGCACAGTAGAAGGTTACTCCGAAATCAAAAAACTCGGATTCTGGTAATTCATCATCGAATGGGATGGGAATAAAGTCTTATGAATAAGAAGTGATAATAGTAAATTCAATGGCTGAATGGTAATATATAGGTAGGAAATAAATGGAATATCTTACCAGAGTTGATAAAAATCTGACCATAAACTGACCTTAAATCCAACTTTATTACCGCATTTTCACTTCACATGCATAACGGTTCGTATTTCGAAATATATTTGGCTGAGCTGATAAAATCTGATATCCGTGTTTAAAAATTCATCCGACAAAATTCGGCTTCCAATGGTACAGATACAGGATTACTTGATTAAATTTACTATCTATCATTGGACGAAGGTAAGAACATAGGAAAAGTACCAATCCTTTACCCTATAAGATTGATTGTTGGAGACGAAATAGATAGATTGAAGAATTCTTTTGTTTCGTTTCTTTTTGCTTACCTATGAAAAATGGACCGAATCAATTAAGAACAGTAAAGTGAATCCATTATTTTTATGGGTCAGGTCAAGGGTGTATTAACGATCCTTACTTTTGGTGAAACAAACTTAAACCTTTTACCTTGCATACATCATCCTCTTTTCAGTCGATCCTCGCTCAATTGGGGCGTATGAATAAATATTTGTCTTACCTTACTTTACTTTACTAGTAAGAAAAAGCAGTGGAACTATGACAAAGACAACGAAGAAAGATAAAATTGTAAAAAGGCTAGCTAATGGGAATGACCCCGAGGTTATCGCTCGGGACGAAAAAACATCTAAGAGTTATGTCTACAAGATTAGTAGTGCAGAAAGTAAAAGAATTGCTCAGGAGTCTAAAGAGGTAAAAAATATTGGACAGAATCCTAATGATCCAAGCCTAGAGGATTTAACTCAGAAAGATGGGGATAAAACTAGTTCACTTAGTCGCGAGGATAGAAAAAAGATGTATAATGATATCTACAACGATCTTTCGGAAGTAGAGATAGTCCGTAAATATGGATGGGATCCTGCCATCATAAAACGCGAACAAGAAGGCTATTATGAATTATTGGGTTTCAAACCCTATGCATTACAGAAAGACTTGTTAGAGGCATTGGGGATACATCCCGAGGTAGTTGAGGCTAGTATCAACAAAGACAAATTACGTTCCAATCAGGAATTGATTAGATTTATCATATCTCAAGTAGATAGTGCTATTGAATATGGTGTCAACAACACGATAAATAAGATGTTCAGCCCCTATTCGACAAAACTCCCTCACGGATGGAGTACGCTGAAATGTAATAAATGTGGTAGCTATATCCAAGGGATTATTTATAACTCCTCGTTAGTACCTTCTTACATGGATTATATATTTAGGACCATTCTTTGCCAAGATTGTCATCGTGTTGTATCAAGACTACCCCCTCTCTAAGCATAAAACTACGTCCATACTACAATCTAATACTAAAGTTTGATTATTTTTGGAAATTGTGTGCAGAAATTCTACAATAAGCAGAATTTGCAACTATAGAATTCTTCTTTAGCCATTCCAATCTTCAATAACAACAGGTAGATCACTTTTCATTTGCATCCTTCCAAGATTTTTATAATGTGTTTCACACAGAAATTTAGTTTCGCATAGCGTGGTAAATTTACCCTCCTTATTCCTAGATGATACTTTTATCCTATGACTGGTCAGATTCTTACATCCTGAAATGAAACATATGTCGTAATATTTACTCATTTACAGATTTAGGTAAATACAGCCCCTCTATAGTTCTTAATACCAAAACAAAAGGGAAAGAGACCGCCTCATAGTTATATGCACTAAAAATTACATATTTCAAAGCTCTTCTTGCTATGCCCAAAATTGAAGAAAATCTAATTATGAAAGATATCGTGAGCATATATCAATTAGTAAGTGGTAGCGTTAATATTGTTGAGCTTGAATCCGATAGTGATTAGGTGATAGATAAACTATGGAACTAAAAAAATGGAATATTAAAGATATGACAGAAGTAGCTAAAACTCTGCAGGAAAAAAATTTTACAGGCGATTTTACAATGCGCAAGCTTCCAGAAGAAGCAAACTCTGAAGAAGAAATTTACTTTGTAGAATTTAGGAAAGGCTGTAAGACAAGACCACATATCCATATGTCCGAACAGATTCTTGTTGTTACAGAGGGAAAAGGTATTGTGGTGTTTATAGAAAAAATGGATCTCAATGAGTCAAATGGAAATGCTGGAATATCAAGAAAGCAATATGAAATAAACAAAGGAGACATTGTCCGGATTCCTGCAGGATTGGTACACTGGCATGGTGCAATAAAAGACAATGACTTTTCCCATATTGCAGTAAGAAAGAAAACTGCCACAGATACAATCTGGCTCTAGTTTGAATTGTAGAACGCATCTAGGGCCCGACGTCTATTTATTATTGAAGATCTAGTCTTGGCCTTAAAAAGTACCATCCGTAAATAGAAATTTAGCTTTAGATTGATTGATTCAAATCGCTATCAAATAATCCTATAATCTACCATTTACCGATTTCGTCAGGGTAACAAATCTAAAGGCATCTTTAATTCTGCTATTTCTCTTGTAATTGCATTATTGCTTGTTTGATCGGTTATATAATTAAGCAATCTTTCACAGGCATCTATCTGAGCTAAAATAATATCTTTCTTATCTAGACATAAACTGTGGTAAGTATCAACGAAAGAATATGCTACTTTTATATCCTTTTCTCTACAGCCATATGTTTTAGCCTCGATTGGGCTTTAAGAGAACTATGAGAATTTTGTATGACACAATTTTGTAAGCTTTGTTCCATAAGAAGATTGTGCATTAAGGAGCACGTAATAATAATTAAATGGATGGAATTATTATTCTCAATTTGAGATAAATGTTTTATATTATTCATTTGCAATTAAGTGCATGAATCAGGTTTATACTCACCTAATGTTTAGGTGGCGAATCTGTGAGTAGACCGAGACGCCAAACAGAATCTATAACGTTAAGGATAGACAAGGAGCTTCTAGATGAGTTAAGAAAAGAATCAGAGGACAAGCTTGTTTCATTGAATACACTAGCTAACCAAATTATCAAACTGTATGTCAAGTGGTATTCGCCTGCACAAAGAGCAGGAGTTATGTTTATTCCGAAATGTTTTTTGGCATCAATAATGGAGAATCTTGCTGATTATGAGATAGCTAGAATTGCAGATGAATTTAAGAAGAGTGGTTATCAAGAAACATTGCTGCTTATGAGCAAACAATACTCTTTGCCTGTAGTTTTAGAGCTTTTTGATACATGGCTGCACGTATCGAATATGCAGCATATGCGAGAACTAAATGATGGTACCTTGACATACATAATAAATCATGGTTTGGGAAAAAAATGGTCATTACTCTTGGAAAAATCGTTTGAATATCTGGTTAATGAATTGAATATACGAGGAGCTAAATTTGGTGTAACAAATAGTACTGTGACTATAAAGCTCGATCTCGTTTGATTTTGTGTGAAGACCCTACTTCCTTGACGTCAGTTATGTGTGCCAGTTTCTAAAATCGACCCATTGAAGACCGCTTGATAGAGTGAATACTCATTAGCTATGCCTATGAGTTTACTATCCATCATTGACGTTATGGAATTGCATTTAATGCTTTATCTTCTTTCTCTCCCACAATAACCTTCGATAATTCCCAGCATCGAACAAGTTTATCGTCTTGAATCTCAAAAATGCCTAGTACTGCTACATTGCTTAATAGACCGTTCTTCTTCGTTACCCTTCTTAAATACCTTAAAGCCATCTTGTTTCCTTCACAAACAGTTTCCTCTAGGGGTAATACCTGAATTGATTCGACATGTTGCTTCAAATCTTTTACTTGATCTATGAATCCTTGGTAGTCAATATTCTCTCCACCTGTCGTCTGCACGTATTTAGGAGAAAAATAGTCTGGAATCTTATCGACTTTAAGGTTCTCTAGTATGTCACGGTACATATTTTCCATAAATGTAAGATATTCTGCCCTATTCAATACTCGATGTTCAAAATTTAGATAATTTAAGTCTATTATTTTGAAGTTAATGGAATTATCCATTGTATACTACGAAGTTGTCTAGTTTCTAGTACTCTAACTGTAATCTATCTATATTTGGTGATACTTTTAGCCTGAGGTTGGAATTGCAAAAAACAAATAGTGTGAGGTCATACATCTCTATTAGTTGAATGAATATTAGTATCCCACATAGGTAACGAATACTTTTTAGAAAACTGATTGATTGTTGAATATTTTTCAACAATTCAAGAATCTGCTTGCTACTGTTGTTTTAAGACTTTTTATTATTGATATGTGCTCGCCTGCCTCTATTTTAATAAAGCTTTAAGTCGTTTCATACCTGATATATTAAACAACTATATGAAAACTTTTGAATGTATATCAACAAAGCTTGAAATTAGAGAATTCGATACGAAAGAAGTTCCATTCGAAATTAGATTGAAGATCTTGGAAGCAGCCAGATTAACTGGTACTGGTCTCAATACTCAACACTGGCGATTTATAGTGGTGGAAGATAAGGATAATATCAAAATTCTTGCGGAAGATAGTACCAGCGGAAAGTGGATAGCTGGTGCTAATTTCGCTGTGATAGTACTGACAAATCCTAAATACAAATTCCATTTAATTGATGCAGGAAGAGTATTACAAAATATGGAGTTGACCGCTTGGAACTATGGGATAGGTTCTTGTCTATTTACGGGAATGAGAGAAGAAAAACTTCGAAATGATTTTGGAATTCCTAATGAGTTGGAGCCAGCTGTCATACTGGGATTCGGATATCCAAGCAGGAAGTTGACAGGTAGGAGAAAAAATCGTCTACCTCTTGATAACCTTGTATATTCCGAAAAATATGGCAACTCTAAACAAATGTAGTACGAATTGAATTGAGGGCCATAGTACAGTAATCACACCGTAAGTATGTATTGATTATTTCGTTGCCCATACCTTTTTTTCAAACAGTCTCTTGTAACTTGCCTATGGCATATTTTGCAAAGAGTTCTCAGATTATCGTGATTGTGGAACAATTCCATCACTGTTCTAATTTTTTCTTCTAAAGTGTCGAATTTATATCCGAGCTGCTTATAGTGTGATTTTGGAATTATGTGATCACATTCTAATATTTTTGATCTTGCGAACTTTCTCCTGTATGTGTATTTGTATTTTATTTTGCATAGTTGACATGTATAATCATCTCGCCTGAATATATCAGATCTAACTCTCTCCCAATAGAAATTATGATAATACCATTTCTCAAATTGTCTATTACATTCTTTTGAGCAATATTTTCTAAAAGGGGGTGTAATAGGTCTAAAACATCCAGTATTTCTGCATATTGTATTGCCGTTATTGTCGTATTTATCGAATTCTCCAATGTATACAATCTGCTTAATTGACATTGCAAAAAAATAGCCCTAGTAGTTTATTCTTTAATTGAAGAAAAAATATTTACACCGTGAATTGCATTTTTTAGGTATGTATGTTGTTGTCTGTCTGTTATCGAGGAATTCATTTGAGTGGAAAGTTATATTGACTCAGAATAAGGTCACTAACAAAATGTGATTACTCATAGCACTGGTATTAGCCTTACTTACCAGGGGATTTAAGTCTCTTTACTAATTCGATTCTTGCGTTTATCAAGTTTATTTGCTCTTCCAACAATTTCTTGTAACCCTTCAAGAGCTTTTCTTGGTCGGCATAATCCTTCTTGTTTATTTCGGCCATCGTATTTTCATAACCTTTGATTACATTATCTGCATATACTCCTAATGCCCGAATATCACGAGCGTCCTTCTTAGCTCCTACAGTAAAGGTTTCTCCAGCTTTATCTTTGATCTCTTGGGCCTTTTTACCTATCGAGACAAATCCTTCCTTAAAAGAAGAAGCTGCATCTTTAAGTCTACCCACAATCATATCATAGTCTTCTATCTTGTGCTTTACCTCAGATCTCGTTCTTGACTTTTGTGAGTCTTTATTCTCTTGAGAAGCTGAGCTGTCGGTACTAGTAATATGTTCTCTTTTATCTTCAATATCTGTATTAATATTTTCATCTTTTGAAATAGGCTTCGATTTAGGCGGTTTTTTTTCATCATTTTTCTCGTCACTTTCATTTGTCATGCCTTCTGTATTAGAATTGTGGGAAGACCTATATAACCTTGGTTTAAGATGGCACTAAAAGATTGTTTGAAAATTTCATGATTGTGATTTTTTTGACTATTAACAATTTCTGGTAATCTGTATATTCATATTAAATCAATTTGGTGTTGATTAAGTTGGATGCTGCTATCATTTATCAATCAATTTATTAGCGATTCTGGATGGTCTTCATCTTAGTAACTTGGTATTAATCAATGATGTTAAGAAAACGAATAGTTTATGGGAATTACAATATGAAATGCAAGTTCTTATTCCTATTAAGTGGGAACAGTCGTCATCTTTTAACTTCACGTTTTTTGCTAGAGATTACTAACTAGCCTACGAAGTTGTCAAGAAATTGTCAAGAACTATTCTATTCAAGAACTATTTCTATCAATCTCCTATTTTGAGATTCAGGAATCAATTGATATAGTGTAACTTTTTTTGGAAAACTATTTGAAGCTCCATTAAGCGTGAAAAAGGAATTTCGATGATTGAAGCTACCAATTACGGAAATTAGCAAATATACTAAGAAAATTAATATTTTCTGATAAAATTTACAATAATCTGTCGACGGTTCAAAATAAACCATTTATACTGAACTATTCATAAAGCATGATATTGCCATTTTCGGTTAAGAGCGAGGATCACAGTGACACTACTGATTTAATTAATCCTACTAAAATGGCGATACAAAATCCCATCTATAAAAGATTGAAGTTATTTCCGTGGTGGGTTCGATATAATGTTGGGGTAACAAGAGAATCCATCCTAAAGGAAAAGATTGTAGAACTTGCCAAGGGTTTGGGGCTTGATAAAGCACATGCCCAAAGAGTTATTCGACATGCTATTTCAGAATTTTCTAAGAATGGCCTTGGCTCGGACTACTATGGATATCACAATATTAACCACGAGCTTGAGGTCACTTATTTTACCTTACTTGCCGCAAAAGGTCAGGAAAGGACCGAAAATGCATTTAGTCAAAGTGACATTAAAATACTCTTTGTTGCTGCGCTCTTTCATGATTATGATCCGCTAAAACGTTTCGATAAACCCCATGAAGATGATGTGGAATCATTTATCAGAAATGATAACAAAATTAGGAAACTAATACAACCATTTAAAATTGACCTGGACATTGTAATTGCTCTTATTCATCGGACCGCATATCCGTTTGAAGGTCGCATCGCTGAATATGCACAACAGAGAATGTATGATTTATTCAATGATGCTGGCATTTCTGAAAGTAATATCAATACGAGAAATCATTATGTGGAGCTTGGTTGGTATCTGTCTATGTGCGATCGACTTGCGGGTTATTGCTTAGGCAGTTTTGAATATTCACAAGAGTTGGCTAGACTTAATGCTCATTCAATGGGATGGCATCCCTCAGTCATAAATGAAGGTTCTGTAAAGTATTTCACAGATATGAAGAAGGAGAAGAGTATGCTAGATCGAGTGCTTCACGCAATTCCTGAAGAATTTAAGAGGAATTTTTATGACAATGTTGCTGGTTTTAGACGACTATGGGAAGACGAGGTGGAAATTCGAGCTAAGTTACGCCGAAAGGAAATGAATTTGACAACAAGAACAGAAACAACTGGCAATGACTTTAATGATAATTTAATTATGTCTATAATGGAAATTCGCAAGGAAGTTCATGCACCAGTACCAATATCATTGAACGAAAAAGATTTCGAAAAAGCCTTCTACTCAAATATGACTATCTTGGTTACCCTTAGAACTAGCGAGCATGATGAAACTATAGTTGGTTATGTAAAGGGTGGACCGCTTGAAAAATACAGGCTCCGAAGAGGAACATTCGATGAGAATTTTGGAAGAGAAAATACGGTATTCATGGAATGGATACGAATTAAACCTGAATATTGGGGCGAAAATGGTGGTCACATTCTCAGAACAGGTTTTGTGAAAGAAGCCAGAGATCATGGATATAAATTCGTTAGTAGTTACGTTCACAGAGATGTGATAACAAGTAGAATCAAAAGGGGGGAATCAATTGAAATGGTGCAAAAATACGATCCTGATAAACTCGATTATTATAGAGCTGATCTGTCTAAATTAATTGAAGTAGTCTCACCGTCACCGTCAACGTCACTCTGATTGTATCATGTTTGATTGTACCTGTAGTTTTGCTAATTCAAGGTCATTTAAATCCGAGACTTTATGTTCCTCGCATTAAGACTCAAATTAGTTCAATAGAAGAAAGAATTATCAAAGGTAGGAAAAAAATTGTATCAGAGTATCCTGTCGTGGTGAAGTATAGTCTGACTGATTTATGGAAAGTTTTTGAACCCGTTATACTTGCTGCAGCCTCGTTTTTCAATGAAGAATATGCCTAAGGTAGTATTCAAAAGATGGTAAGCCAAGGGTACCTAGTGAATTATTAGTCCAATGACGTACATTTTTTATCTAATTTTGGAATTTATAAAGAGACCTGGTATAGTCGCATTCTTTGATAACATCTTAAAATATTCAATAAATCTCTTGGCAAAATACGTATCATCATATTTTGATACAGCAACAGTAAACTGCTCTGGATTAATGAAATTGATAGTTTCATAGACTACTTGAATTCCATCTACAACTATAAAGCTAAGCGGTAAATTAGATAACCTTTTCAAATCAAATCTTGACGATTTTAATACCTTCTTTACCGTCTCGGCCGTTTCCCTATTTGGTGGAGTTCTAATGATAGCTGCAAGTCTATTCTCAACACTTATCTGATTGGGATTGCCGTCAAGTATGTGTATCGTAACTCCCTTACTGAATTTTTGAAATACCATATTAGAAACGTGCGGATCATAATATCTGGTAGCAAAATAAACTTCATTTTCTGCGTTATCTAGAACCTTAAGAACCTCTGGTATCAGGTTATCAAAACCTTTTACAACATTATAGCTTGTTAATTGAGTTGGATTAATTATACCGTTTAAATTGGTAGTACCTACATATTCGGTAATAATGTTCTCTTTCTGATCTAGTGGAAAGTCATTTCTTGTTCTCAAAACATCGATACTCTTAATTTGCCAATAGTTCGGTACTATCTTTTCCATTGTCTTGAAATGATTTTCATATACAAGCGAACCAAATGTTGTTAATTTGTAAAGAGATTGATGTTTCTCTATAAATCCCATGTCTACAAGACGTTTCAATCTTACATAGTACTGTTTTTTTGACTGATTTGTCAAGCCTTTTGAGGATGACTGCAGTCCTGTATATGCAGCAGTAAGAATTTCGACCGATAGGTTATCTGCAAGCAGGGAGAATACATTCTCGGCTACAAAAGGGACGGCCTTTTGCTGCATAAATAATTGCTTAGTTATGTTATTCGTACAATTGTAAATATGCTTTGTAGGAATTTAGTACCTTTTCGCTTATTCCAGCAAATTTATGCACTATATTTCTGAGTCATGCTAAATTATCCATATGAAGAAACCTTAAATTAAATCGTTGATGACAGCTAATCATGTTGGATTTATACACCTCCAAAACTAGGTGACAGGTTGGTTTCCCATTCTACTTTTATGTATAAGAAATTTAGAAATTAGATTTGACTTTGACTTTGACTTTGAG
This sequence comes from Nitrososphaeraceae archaeon, assembly GCA_036395315.1. GTDB lineage: Archaea > Thermoproteota > Nitrososphaeria > Nitrososphaerales > Nitrososphaeraceae > TA-21. The sequence continues at coordinate 6,402 of DASWDL010000276.1, read as the reverse complement.
CTTTTAATGCCAGTTACGGCATAAATCAATCTGTAACTGTAAATATTATGGCAGTATAGATTTTCAGCGCCCCCATATCGCTATGGGTTTGTAATATGAAAAAACATGTGATGATTAATTGGGTAAAAAGAAATTATGATATGTAACCTTTGCTACTAAACAGAGTAACATAACATGTATTACCTCTAATTTTTTAGTTCTGCTATGGGTCAATAAATAGATCAATTTTTGATGGTTAAAAGCATCTGTTCTGAAATTTCGGTTCGTGTTACGAATCATGGGTGTATGAAAAAAGAAATAAGGTATGTTGATTATATTATTACTGGGAATCGAGCAAATTTGGATAAATTGAACGGCTGCAATGTCTTATATGGGTTAGAACAAGATCTAACGTTAGAAGAAGTATGTCCTATTTGGTCCCAGAAACTTGGGAGAGGACTTGATTTAAAAGACAGGTATATTCTTGCTAATGATTCCAAGAATTGTCTCGTAGGCGAAGCTTGGGGATTTACTGGCAAGCAAGCAGGTTACTACATAGCTCCTTTAATTCCACTTATAGGATGTTGGACTTGCATAAAATATGGGAAGAAATTAGGTAAAATAGCAGAGAATAATGATAATGTGTCTGGTGATTTTAGACCTCTAATTTCTGCATTTTTAATGCATTGGAATAAAGCTCACAGAAACATCACAAATAAGATGAAACACTTGTCAAAAATGAAATAAAGTCTCTGCGTTCACTTTTTATTAACGCAACGGTTGGTCGGAGAAAAAACAGAGAATTAGCCATTTGTGATAATCGTCACCCCAAATTAGAATTCAATGTAAATTAAGGTAATCCTTGTAACCTTTTTAAGTTAAATACATCAAATCGAACACAGAGATTTGAGTACAGAAAATACAAAGTTTTCTAATATAGTAGTAGCAATTGATGGCTCCGAATCATCTTTAAATGCTGCACATTTTGCAATATCTTTGGCCCAGAAGGATAATGCTGAGTTGACTCTCTTAACTATTATTCATACCGCAGTTGGACTGGGTCATGCAGGCAGGAAAGAAGAGTGGCATAAAGATGAAAGGATCAAGGCACAAGTTCTTTTTCAGAAGATGAAACAAGAAGCTCAAACTAAGAATATTAGATGTAAGGAAAATATTATTGAAATACATATGTCTGTTGACGGTGCGATAGTGAACTACGCTGAAGAGCAGAAAGCGGATTTAATAGTCATCGGTACTAGTGGAATGTCTGAACTTAAGAAAATGTTGCTTGGGAGTGTTGTCGCAGGAGTCGTAAGGTATGCCACTTGTCCAGTATTAGTCATAAAATGAATATCTCAAGATATATTGTAGGTTGTAGGTAGTTATAGATTCAATAAGACTAATTTTATTGTCTCTAGCTCATGTAGTAATTATCTTTCAATGTTTTGTCCATGCTCATTATTTGCAACAAATGTCATTATCTTCGCATTTACAGTCTGAAGGTTCTTTGAGACAATTAGGACAGACTTTAATACCACAGCCTACGCATCTTTTAGTATAAACATTACAAGCCCAGTGTTTGCAGCTGTTTTCTTGACTTATATTTGATATTCTAGGTACTTGTAATTGTATTTTTCGAACTATTTCCCAGATATGTATTGTGTTATATCAAGAATGAGAAAAACTCGCATACAACAAATTTACGGTGAGTCGTAAGCAGTACTATTCCCTAAAATTCAAAGCCACAGATTGAGATGTTATTCTTGAAAAATGGTAAGTACCTTATTACATTGTTTACACGATATTATAATCCCTTTTAGGGTTTTGTAACCGATATCAATTTCTTCTATTTTCCATCCTGTTATTGATATATCGTTATTGCAATAAGGACAATTTGCCATAAACACTAAACTATGTTACTTCAATAAAAGCTAATACATGGAATGGCATGTAGATTATGACATTTTCTGACTAAATATGGGGAAAAACTGGACTGTCAGTGATATTTGGTGTTAAAAGAAGTATTAATTAAAACTGGTAAAATATCAAATCATCGCAAACGCGTTCAAAAAATGAAAAATGTCCGCGAAACTAGGGTTAAAAATAGTCTGCCCATTAGTAACAAATCCCCTTGGATGTGTTTATTGAGTTGAAATAAGTGTATTTCTGTTCTGGTTTAATTGCGGCTCGTTCAGGTTATGACAAAAAATTTGAATCTGAAACTTTGAGCTCTGATATGGTGCTGCATCACTGCATCAATTAATTACAAATTTAAGTATCTAGGATAATGCTTTCAAATGTGACAGCTTTTTTAGCTTCCTCGTAAATTAGCTTTGCGACATATTGATCTACACCTAATATGTTCGAGATCCTGCTTGGTTTAGAATTCAATATTTTTTCTATGCTCATTCTAGCTTTTAGCAATGCATCCTTAAGGCCGGTTGCAATATTCATGTCATCTACTGCAGCCATATTCTATATTATTTATTATGACTATTTAACGCATTCGTTTTTAGAGAAAAAATTACTTATAATACTTCAGGCTAAATTATACTTCAGGTTAAATTGTTAGACTAGACTAGATATTCAATGTTCAATTCTTGCTCAGTAATTGTTTCCATAAAATATCATAAAATGGTAAAGCAATACAGTATATCTTAACTACGTTAAAATAAATTTTTGCATAAAATAATTGATCTTGGCAAAAAGATTGAATAATTAATTACAATTAGGCACTAGAATTATCTTGTCAGACTGAAGTAATACAGAACGAGATTGACTGTCCAAGATACTCTGATACGATATCATTCTGTTCAGACTTTGACAATCTGTACTATGGCTGTGAGAGGTGTGATTTCCAACTCTATAATCAAAAATAGTCGTGCGAACTCATTTGATTTTTTTCTTGGATTTAGTTGGAGTTTTTTTCCTGCTAGAGCTTTGACTACTCTTTGAACGGCTAATAGTATTGTTAATTTTTTTCTAACCGTTTTTGCATCAATTTGACTTGAACTAGTAATTGTTTTCCCAATTCTTGTTGTTGCTTGACACTGGCTGTATTCTTTTCAACCTGTGCTAACCTCTTCTGGATTTGCTTCATTGCATCACGAGTCTTATCACTTTGAAGCTTCTTAATTAATTGATTATACAACTTGTGGGTTAACTGTTCTTCCTTTGATTCCTTTTTTTATTTGGATTTGACTTTGGCATCGTTCTGGTCGTGCCTCTTTCTTGTTGCTCGAACACCTTATCTTCCTCAACACCTAGTGGGCGCTCTATTGTTCGGTTTATTTCCACAGGTATTGGATGTGTCTGATGTGTCTGTAGTTCATTCGTTTCCATGCCTTCACCGTCCAACCCTGACACTTCTGATAATTCATTTCCTTCAGTATCAATGCCGACCGACTGTTCTTCAACACCCATGCAATTAATTGTTGGTCGTACTAGATAAATCCACAGTAGCCATGACTCTCGCTCCCTTCAGTGTTTCAACAATTAAATTCTATAAACAATATCATGGTGTGTCCTAATTGTGTTCGTTAGATTGTAGTGATATGTAGTAGCAGCTAAATGTCACATAGGGCAGTCCTTTAATTCGGATCAAGAATTAGATAGACATGATCAACAGCATCATCAACAATAGGTTAAAGGATCTTTCTTTTTTATGACTCTAATGTATGCCATCCGCCAGTTGATTCAATTCGTCGTTCTAGTAACGGTTGTTTACTAAAGCAGATCTAGTTAATTCGATGCTGGCGGATCGAATAAATAAACCAATATTCTAAGTGAAATTACATTAAAATAGTATAATATATGCAATTGATATTATTATGAGTTCTACTGATGATAGCTCGGACAATGAAATTAAGCGGGAGACTCGTACTAATTTACATGAAACATCAAAAAGAAAGATTTCTTTATCGAGATTCTTGGTCGCATTTGTAATAGTTGTTATAGTTATTGTCGTTATAGAGCTGGTCATTGAATACCAGCTTCATGAACGTTACAAAACGTACTTAAGAATTGGTGAGGTCGCGATTATTGGATATTTTACAATTAATTCAATTAGTAATATCTTTTATAAATACACATTTGATTCATTAGACAAAAATGCTGAAGCAGGAAGGGTACTTATAAGGATAATGGGGGCAGTAATCATTATAGCTATAATTATTTCTTATTTAAGTCACGATCCTCTTGTCGCTGCATCTATAGGAACTGTTACAGCTATTGTCATAGGCTTTGCAAGTCAAAATATTTTGGGGAATACTATAGCAGGATTGTATCTTGCTATTACTAGACCATTTAAAATAGGGGACAAGATTACGATCTTTGGTAACACTGGAATTGTATTTGATATTGGCTTGCAAAACAGCAGACTCAAAACTGAACAAGGCGATATAATAATTGCCCCTAATTCTGCTATCTTAGGGACTACTATAGTTATAAGAGCTTCTTAGCTGAGATGATAGATTCAAAGCCTTTACTTTGTACTGTTAACATGATTTTGTTATAGTGAATTTACTATCATGTTTGTTATCAAGATGTTAAATAGGTTCTGAATGAACAACAACTCGTGAGGCTCCAGTTTCTTTTATTATAATTTCCTGAACAGCAGTCGAAATATTATGAGCTTCTTCTATTGAAGTAAGATCTCTCCCTTTTATGGCCTTAATGATTATTGTAAGTGTTACATGTTGTTCATTATTTACTTCAACAATCCCTATATCCTTACAATCTATAACTCCATTCACCTGCAAACATAAATTGCGAATTTTTTCTGTGTACGATCGGCTTGCCTCTTTCTCAACTCCTATTACGTCTGCATCATCGGTACTTTCGATCTCTATATGAGTTGTAATATCTTTCACCTGTGGGATCTCAGTTTTAATTCTTTGTTCAAATGATTCTGTGATATCATGTGCAGATTTCAGATCTAAATGTCTATTGACTTGAAGATCAAGATATAGATGAAGATGATATGAAATTCCTATTGCATTAAAATCATTATGAGTTACTGAATCCGATGGTCCTAATTCATGATTATTGGTTTCCATTTTAGTTGAGTTACCTCTTGATCTTTTTTCCAAGCTAGATCCTACAATTTTTGAGAGATATATTGAATGGACATTCTTTATGCCATCTGTTTCTGCTGCAATTAATCTAATTCTATCAGTAAGTGTCTCTGCCGATGTTTCTATTGCATCTACATGTACTAGTACATCACAATTTGGCATGACTTCCCTAATTCTATTTTCAACATTTGTAGCAATTCTATGAGCTCTATCGTGAGTGGAGGTTCTTGGAACTTCTATATGTAAATCCACCGACATTATGGATCCCATGTTCCTAATACGGATATCATGTGCTTTGGAAACTCCATCTAATCCTGATATTGACTCTAAGAGAAGGTGATTCATTCCTTTTGGAGCTTTATCAAGTAAGACATCAATAGTTCTTCTTCCAAGTCCTAAACTTGTATAAATGATCATAGCTGCTATTATGAGGGCGGCGAAGGCATCGGCATTAGGAATATGTAAAACTGATACAAAAATTAATCCCGCAATAATTATCGCGGATGAGAACATGTCTGCCTTAAAGTGAAGTGCATCTGCTTCTAATGCTTGGCTTCCGTATCTTCTTGCGGCTCTGTAAAGTACTCTTGAACGCCATAAATCCACGAGAATCGAAACAGCCATTATTGCAAATGAGAATATTGTAATTTCTGGTTGAATATTCTTGAAAAGTATTCTATCTAAGCCTTCATAAAAAATCCAACCAGCAACTGTGAAAAGGAGTATTATTTCAATAAGGCTCGAAAGACTTTCAACTTTAGCATAACCATATGTAAATCTTATATCTGGAGGCCTTATTACAATCCTTATGGCATAAAGGGTCATCAATGCTGCTATGACATCTAGGCCAGAGTGCATTGCTTCTGATAAAATTCCAAGACTGTTTGTGGAATATCCAATTACAAGTTTTATTATAGCTAAACCTGCAGAAGCGATGACTGATGCTAGAGCGATCGTTCGCTTTTCTCTATATGCGTTAACATTTTCTAAATTATATGAAAATTCTCTCTTATTCGAATCATTGGAGCTTCTGTGAGTATCATGACTATGATCTTTTACCACAATTACTTATGAATTACAACAATCATATTATATAAGTACTAGTCAAAAGTTAGTTACTCCTAAAAGGATAGAAATTTTAAATTCATAATATGTATAGGAAACCAAAATTCACATGTAATTGGTGAGATTAATTTAATGATTTATTTCTTATCATAATAAAATTGGGGGTTTTCAATGATATGCTGACTTGTGCTCGAGAATAGTCGTTCTCATATGACGCAGGGAGCTGAAGTTGGAGTATAATTAGATATAGACTCTTTTTATGGTTGTCAAGGTAAAGTCGATT
>DASWDL010000275.1:0-3983 GCA_036395315.1 Nitrososphaeraceae archaeon | reverse complement strand
ATAGTTATTAGTTGTCATTAAACTCGCGCCCATTTTAATTGATTAATGGACTAACGATTCAGCTCCGGCTGACTTGAGCTGAAGTTTTGCGGTAACAACATTAGAAAGTGTTTCGGTCTTCTTCAAGTCCGTGAAGGTCACATTTGCTATCAGGCTTTGAATTGTAGGGTCTTTGATAGTAGTCTTAAAATCTTCCGAACCGCCTTTTTTCTTGACTATAAAACCACCTGGAAACGAAGATGAGTGAATCAAACTCCCGTTTGTAGAGTAAAGCTTCATGATTCCGTTTAGGTTTTCATTTTCTAAGGACTGATCATTGATTTGGTATTTGACAGAGACAGATATCTGGTTACCATGTGCAGTTGACAACGGGGAAAAGCTAGAATTTGCCAGGGTTAACAGAATACCTTCTTTAGCAGCCACTGATTCTTCAATAATTATTGTCCCATAAGACAAGGAAATAAATGAAACAGAAATTACGATAAGGAAAATTATATGCATTTTCTCAATCATATTGACTTTCAGCTAGCCGACTGATATTAGTATCTTTTGAAAAGAGCAAATTAACTACCGATTGCAGAAGGCAAGTACAATAAGGAAATAGACAGAAGACGGGGAGATGGTGGAAGAAATTAACGCAGACCACACTTATGTATTATGGAATAAGAAACATCCTAAAATGAGATGACAATAATGAGAGACTATCAATTTGCTTGTCAGGCTTGCCTCGAATCATTTCAATTCCTCTTTGAGTAAATATGAAGTGAACCATTTGGAGGGGCAATTAACACATGTTTCTCAATGTCAAAATTGCGAGCGAATGAATAGGGTTTATTGTTGCACCTTAAGGTCTTCTATGCTTATCTGTTCCGGTGGGTCATTGAGTCGAATATGATACTGAATTTATTTAATTAATGGCAGCCGCAGAAGCAAGCTCCATCCTTTGCAGGTTCGAACCTTAAGGTATTATGCCCACAATCATCGCAAATCATGAATTCATCAAAATCCAGCTTAACCTCAGATTTTTTCTCTACAGATTGGATAGCAAGCTTTTTGTATTTTGATATATGCTTACCGCCGTACTGTACCATAGCAGCTTATATTCATAATAGTTTATAATCGATTAGAAACTATACCGCAGTAATGGCAATTGAGGACAATCTACCACTTAAATTATAATCTGGTCAAAGAGATGTGGCACCGAAGGTCATCTAATCCCAAATGCCTTTCCGCTTCGGTGCTGCATTATTATATATTGAATAAAAGCGTTAGCGCATAACAACCCGATTATATGATACATACTTTTACTCCGTGGCATGCGAATCAGGCCATCGAAAGAGACTCAGGACAATATAGCGCCACTCCCATTGCCGAAAAGGATAATATTGAAGTCATAAGACTTACAATCGCTCTAAATATCTTCTTCATAGCTAATCTACGAAGGATTGGTAAGTAGAATCTAGTAAAGTACGGCTTTCATGATTAAGCAGCTTACTTAATCGATATAGGTGTCTACCGACAATAGGAAATAGAATCCTTGAAGTTTGTATGTAGATTGCAATACTGGTTTCATTCTTTAACTGATTCATTTCTCTACACTTCAGAGTACTCGTTATTTATTTTGGTATCATGATATGATAAGATATAGGACTATTCTTGTCAGATACAAGGCAGGGGAGCAGCTACTATTCCTGCCATGTACATTGAAACGAACGGGGAGGCGACCCACGTCTGTGTTACTTCATGACAATTCGATATATTTTCTTTCAGTGAATCATAACTGATTTTACTGTTTGAAGATATTTTCTGTTCTACTACCAATCAGAGAAATCAGCTGCAATTACTGGAGTGCCAGTCTAAACAGTTTCTACTATTTCCTACTCGTGCTATAGTTTAGGATAACACAAGAGCAGACTCAACAGTAGAGGCAGGCTTGACATTATCATTTAACTTCTCTTAAGGTTACATCAAAATTGTGCCTGATTTTGACAGCTATAGCTTGGAATCTTAAAAGTTACACTTAGCAAGAAGCCTAACTGTAATGATTACGATTACTTTAGCTCTGTCCACGTCCACCTTGTAAAAAAAGACTGAGATATAATTACTTCTGTTCTTAATTGAATATATTTGCCAATATTTTCCGCCGAATGAAGCCGATAGAGGGACATACTTCAAACTGGAGGAAATCGTGAATTGGGTACAAGTTGTTGAAATCATGGTCACTTCCTTTGGTAGAAGTAGCCACGCAATTACCCAGTCATGGATAGATTGGACACTACAAAAGAGTAAAATCACACAACTTACTCAAGCTAACCAGGAATTGACTCAGTCAAGAGATGAGATTATAAAAGAGCAGTTAGAACGTGCTATTGGAGAGGGAATTACCGCGTTACCTTACATGAAAGAGGTTTTCAAGAATCCAACTTATGAGTTGAATAAAATTGTGGAAAACGAACTAGACTTTCTTTTAGGAGCTGTTTTTTCCTCAATATTGGATAGGAATGCAATGTTTCTACTTGAAAGACTGGTTAAACCAACCAATGAAGAATTTATCTGGATTAACCATTTTCTTTTTTCACGGGCAGACCAACTAAAGGACTTGATTAGAAAGATTTTAGAAGTATAAAGCCCCTTGTCGAAAAAGAAAAAATATATTGATAGATAGCTAAAATCAAGTAAAAATCTTCCAAGCCTTCGACGTTATTTGAATACGAAACGAAAAATGAATTTTTACCTTTAACTATTTCAAGAACATTAAGCATTCTTCCAGATTCCCCACCATGTTTTGTATAGTCTATTATGTTTCCAGCAGTAGGAAAACCGTACAAGTTATATGATTCTGAATTATTTTGTACTACGTTATAAATTTGGAATGCGGGTTTGATTTGTTGTTCTAAATTTCTTAGTTCATTGTATGGTATACTTTCTTTATTTCCTGTGTAATTCAGGTTAGTATCATTAACAGTATAACTAATGGTAATTTTGAATTGTCTCGAGGAATTTGGATTTGTTAGTTTCAAATCTGTGCTACTCAGAAAATTTTCTTTGCCCTTTGCTTGCAGATTAGGTGGATAAAATAATGTAAACCGTTTATCTGGATCTACAAATGTATTCCAGTTTTCTATAGCTGACTGTGCGAATGTGTGCTGTATAACAATAGGTTGGATTGCAAAAACTATGAGCGATAAAGTCGAATATTGAGATAACATAGAAACTATTTCCAATTTATCATGTCTTAATATTTATCTGGATAAATACTCTTAATCCTGTTTCATTAACGAAACTTTTCGCTTCGGCTTACTCTGCTTGAATTTGCGACACATCCTCTGACTGCATTGACTAATTGGTCTATGTGCATAGGTTTTTTCATGAAGCTGCTCAATTCTAACTCTCCTAACTCTGATCGGAAACTGTCGGTCTCAAAAGCACTCATGAGTGCAAAATTTACGTTAGGATTAATGTCTTTCATTTTCCTCACAAGGTCAAGTCCGCTAATTCCGGGCATTCTGATGTCACTTAAAACCAAGTCATAACCATTTGGATTTCGTTCAAACACCGAAAGTGCTTGTAGAGGATCTGTGAACCTGTCTACAGAAAAACCATTTTGATTTAACGCATCAGCAAATAACTCTAACAAATCTTGGTCGTCCTCAATTAACAGTATTCTGGCTATCAACTGTTTGGGGTTTTGTAATGTTGTGTTTATATAAATTTTATATGATCTCTATTACCGATTGTAAAAATAGGTTTACAAATAATTAAAATTGTATTCTTGTTTTAGCAATTTGTTTCTTAGATGCGCATCTATATTTCTTAACACATGAGGATTACCTTCGACATATTTTTCTAATTCTGGATCACTATAAGTGACTTCTAGGTAGTTTATTGAGCTATCAGACTGAAAGTACTCAAATTCAACACAGATATTTCCTGACTTAGAATCCCCGTATTTCAAAAATACTATATCAGTTAAGCAAATTCTT
>DASWDL010000274.1:0-4069 GCA_036395315.1 Nitrososphaeraceae archaeon | reverse complement strand
AAGATCCAATTTTTTGATCGAGATGTCCAGTCATAATGGCATTATCCGTTGCTATTAGCTTCATGGCGTACCTTATTGTATTAATACATATCTAATGATATTGTGTGATCTTTAGTGAAGAATATTTTATTATATACTTATTGATGTTAAATTAGGATATAACATAGTCTACATTGATAGATAATTATTCTCCATTGTTCATCAGCAGGTAAGGATGCTACCATACGGAAATCGAGGGGGCGAACGGTTAAGTAAAACCACAACGAATACTTAGCCTTCCCAGAATTTGATCCCACATTCTGATCGCACAAGAAATTGTGATGAAAAACTTTCTATGACTTGGTTATTTGGGTTAATCTAACGTTTAGCCCACGATAATAGGAAACATTTGACGTGAAAGTAACGATACTTCTTCCTACTTTTTTTGACTTAATAATACTTAAGTAAGTAACGAAAAATTAAAGCTACCGACCAATTATCGACCTTTGCAAAGCTCATTCCAGGTTAACAATCTTTTCGTGTCCAGACCTTCAGCGCCTAAAGCAGTTTGACAATTTAGTTTTGTTCCCCTATTAGGTTTACTGTTAGTGAGTATGATTTAATAACCTATTCGAAGCAAGATATTCATGGCAAAAACTCTTTCAAATCAAACCTTAAAAGCCGATTCGAAGGCTCCATCATTTTCCCTCAAGGGTGTCGATGGTAAAGTGTATTCACTGGAGGACTTTAAAGGTAAATGCCTTCTCGTGGTTTTTATGTGTAACCATTGTCCCTATGTGAAGGCGCGCATAGGCGACCTAACTAACCTTCGGAACGGCTTTTCTGCTACCGAGTTGAGTATTGTTGGGATCAATAGCAATGACCCCCTATACCCGGATGAAGGATTCGAAAACATGATAAAGTTTGCAGAGAAATACAAAATAAATTTTCCATATTTGTTGGATGATTTACAAACGGTCGCAAAATCATATGGAGCAGTTTGCACACCGGATCCGTTTTTGTTTAACACCCAAAGAGGACTCGTATATCACGGGAAAATCAATGACGCTTTGGAGCCTGAATCTATTCCCAAAATCCCTGTGATGGAAAACAATGTAAAGTTGATTCTCGGAGGGGGCACAATCGTTAATCAGTTCGATCCTTCAATTGGGTGCTCTATCAAGTGGAGGACGTAACATTAAGGAAAAGTTACTCATATAAACAGAATTTAATACAAGCCATTGCTGCTAAGTCTCGTTAGTGGCCTTCGCGACACGCAAAGTAGACATGCAGCAAAGAAGTTCGCCTGTACTATTATCAGCCGTCTTCAACCATATCTAAACAATACTCCCATTTCTCCCCTTGGATGCCTCCATTCTGTGCCACTTGTACAAGTTCCGCATTCTATACAACCTTCGTGCTGGAGCATCACGTTCTGACCTTCTTGGTAGTAGCACTTAGTAGGACAAAGAATAACGAGCTTCCTTAAAAATTCACTCTTAGGATCATGTACAATAATATGTGATTTTGGGTCGTCATTGTATCTCAGTTGTCCTATCCTTTCGTCTAAAGTAGGAGGTACTAGTGCGTACGAGGAGGTGACCTGTTTTCCTAGTTTAGAAGCCACCTCTGTGGGCAAATGTACATAGGTTTCTTCTGATTCTACAATAGGCAAAATTTTATCATAGCCCAACATATTCGCAATACCTACCGCTATGCCCCTAAGTTTTCCGCTTGACATGAGTTTAAAAATTAAACCATAACGAGAACCCACGATCTCTTTCGGTACATCTGCAGTAGAATCAAGAAATATCTTGAGATACTCTTTATCTATTGCCTTCATGTCTTCTGTATACGGACTTTGCTCTACTAGTGATGTGTAAAACTGCCCCATGTAGCCTTCACCAAAATTATTCTTCTCTATCGCCCTCGAGACAGCTTCCGCAGCTCTTACCGCATCATCCATTCCGACATTCAATCCTTCAATTCTAGGTCCAATAAATACGCCCCGGCCGGCGGAGTCACCAACAAAGAGGACGTTCTTATAATAGGGTTTCCTCATCCTACATCGCTTTCCGTCTGGGACTAGCTTTGCACTGTATTCTAATTCTACGTAATTGGTAACAAAATTGCCATTATATTTATCTATTAATTCTCCTCTTATTGAATCAAGCCTATTTTTTATATCTTCAACACTATTATATTTGCCAGATTCAACTAAATTTGCTCTAGTAGATGGAGAATAATACGAGTAGCGCAGTTCTTCGAAGGTTTTTATTAGTTTTGTCAGAGTCAACCGTCTTTTAATTTGCTCTTCTTTAGGGATTTCTCTGTCTATTTCAATTTGAAGAATTTCATCTTTAATTAGTTCACTTACGAAGGGATTTCCCAAAAGAGCATTGACAAGTGTAGATGGTTCAATTGGATTAGAGATTAAAGATTCGAAATGGTAGACAGCACCAACTGAAACAGTGTCACGATTTGTATAAAGAAAACCACCCCCAATATGATTCAAGGTTATGTCACCAGCAAAGAGATGAGCAGCCCCCTCGGAGGAATTTATTTGAAATCTCTCGTCTATAGTCTCTTCTGGCAGTTTAATCACAACTTTAACACCCTGATAGACTTCTTCCGCTGAGAATTTTTTACGCGCGCCAGTTAATTGGGCAATTTCTGAGTTCACCCCGTCTGCTGCAATCACAGCCTTGACTTGAAAATCTTCGAGTTCATCTGTCTGAATTACAGTTCTGTTGTCCGCTAACCATCCTAAATTTCTTACGTGAACTCCTGAAATTATACCGCCTCCTTGCTTTTCTGCTCTTTCCGACGCGACAGAACCGAACCAGGAATTTAATTTTCTTAATAAAACTGAATAGGCAAAATTTGTATTATATTCATGAAGGGGAGTAAGATCCATTCCAAAGATTTTATTTCCTGAAGTTGCATGAAGAGTATATTTTGTTATGCGTCTTTCTAAAGGAGCTGATGCTTCAAAATCTGAACCGTAGATATCTTCCACATTGTAGACCTTTTTATTCTTGGATTTTTTTGAATAAAGAATTCCTCCAGATACATTCTTAGTCCCTAGTTGTGGGCCTGCTTCGATAAGTATTGCTTGTTTTCCCAAGTCAGACAATCGCGTTAAAGCGGCCAACCCAGCAGAACCACCTCCCACTATTGCTACGTCAAACGATTCCAATCTACTCTACTCCTGGAAGGGAACCATAGGCCTTAGTTTCTGAACCTCGTCTATTATTATCGGGAGAATGTCTTCAATCCTAGCTTTAATGAATATGTCTGATTCACCTTTTATTAGCGCATTTTCGTCAGAGTTAATGGAAATTACGTACTCAGAATCCTTCATGCCCGCAAGATGCTGTACTGCACCACTTATGCCCAATGCCATGTATATTGATGGAGCTACCTTCCTGCCGCTCGTACCTATTACCCTTTCTGGAATCATATACTTTGAATTAATGGAATCACTAAGAGGATATGGCCTCTTTGAGAGGGGTAATGAGATTCCAACCTCTGCGTTAATTAGCTTAGACAGTCTTTCAATCAACTTAATATTTTGTTCTGGATCTTCTTTTATGCCCCGTCCAAAGCTTGCAACAATCTTATAACTATCAAAGTCAATCTTCTTTTTCAAATATTCCCTTTTAAGAACCTTAATCTTCAGATCTTCCTGATCGATTTTTGGTCTATATTTCAAGATTCTTCCCTTTCTACGAGTATCAGGATTTATGGCTGCGAATACGCCGGGAATTATACTACATGCTTGGGGATGATAATCACGCATGATTTCAGGATTCTTGTTATCTAGACAAAGGATTGTAGTCCACAAGAAACCAGAAAAATCGGGCCTATACATTTCTAGAGTTCTTGGATATCTGATTGTCTTTCCTTTGGTCTTATGTTCATGCCGAATATCAAGATCACTTATTACGAGTTTATTTATATCGGAGGCAAGACCTGATTCAAGTTCCGCGAGAACAGTCGATGATAAGTGTCTACCAATACTGTCTGCACCAAAGAACATGTACCTGGGTCGTATGTATGGTGGAAGATATTGAGGTGATATCTGCTT
>DASWDL010000273.1:0-4039 GCA_036395315.1 Nitrososphaeraceae archaeon | reverse complement strand
TTTCATCCGCCATTGACATGGATTCGACTTGTACCATTGATTCATTTCCTTTGTTATAGCCTCTTATGCCCCGACGAATTATTTCTAGCAAGTCCTCGGCCTTGGCCTTCGGTAACGCTGGAATAGCTCCTCCTTGGTTATGTTCTCCTTCAATATCTTCATCTAACAATCCCAACTTACTTTGGTTGACGAGCGCAGGAGCTTTAAATAAAATTGTAGAGGTAAGAACCCCTTTCAGTAGCTTGACGCTAGTTATGACATCGTAAGGGATATCAACAATTTCAGACCTAAATCCCAAGTCATATGGATCTCTGATCATGATACGTCTGTCAGTTGCAATTACGATGTTAGGAGTAAGAGCAGACCCTCCCGGAAGAAATCTAGACTGCCGTGCTACCAACAACACCTTTTCATTAGGATTGAGCATATTCCCGATTTTCTCAATTTCGTTTAATTCATCCTTATCTTTTATATCGGTAACAAACCCTTCATTTTTGTCTATGACTAATAATCATCCCTTGCTGATATCTGCTATTAAGAGTTTGTTTATACGTTGAAAAAATCGACCTTTAAATTAACTGCAAACATCAATTTTGGAATCTGCGTCGGTTGGTTATCTCTTATACAAGAGCTTCGGCATAGTCCTTTGCAAACTGCGAAAATAGTATTGGTTTTCGTCCA
The DNA here is from genome assembly GCA_036395315.1 of Nitrososphaeraceae archaeon. Taxonomy (GTDB): domain Archaea; phylum Thermoproteota; class Nitrososphaeria; order Nitrososphaerales; family Nitrososphaeraceae; genus TA-21. The sequence goes on along the minus strand of DASWDL010000273.1, from coordinate 3,358 downwards.
GTAATTTCTTCAATTGCAGTCGTTGTTTGTGCCGCATGACCCGCTCTAATTATAGCATAGAGCTCAAGTAAACCATCAATCAGCCAATCCGTCATTCCAGCTCCTTTCATTCCCTTCCTAGCAGTTTCCTCTGGTATATCCACATACGATATTGTTCTACCAAGCTGCTCAGATAGAATGTCTGCAGCCTGACTATAAGATAATGCTTCCTGGCCGGTGATGCCATAGCCTTTATTTTTATATTGAGCATGATTTTTGACTAATAAATCTGCGGCTGCCGATGCGATATCTCTGATATCAACAAAACTAACTTTTCCCTCTCCTGCTGGAAGATAAAAAGCATTTTGTTGTTTTATTGTTTGGCCAAAAAAATTCACAAAGTTTTGCATGAATGCGCCTGACCGAAGAAAGGTATATGGTATTCCAGATTCTTCAATGATTTTTTCTTCTTGTCTATGTACTCTTCCAAGTATAGTCTCTGGCTCGGCACCGGCTCCAAGGACAGATAACTTTATAATATAATTGATTTCATTTTTCTCAGCTTCTTTTACCAAATTAGAGGAGACATTAGCCATATCAGGAGAAGGAAGTGTTACTAAGAATACTTTATCTACGCCCCTTAAAGCATCGGCAACAGTTTCTGGTTTGTTATAATCGATGCTAACGATATCGATTTTCTTATTATGCTTAATTTTATCAGCTTTACTTTGCGTGTGAACGGCTGCTTTTACACTTTGACCTAAAGATGCAAGTTGCTTTACAACTTCACTGCCCACAGTTCCAGTTGCACCGGTTACTAAGATATTACTTTTATTTTCATTTCTCATAATTATTATTCACTCAATCTGTTTAATGGAAAAATATTATTTAAGCCTAACACAGTAAAACACGGACGTTTGATACAGTATCCCGACAGGGACTCTGTAAAGGACACATCCCCTAGACTAAAAAAAGTCCAATTTACCTGCTTTAATCCCTATTGATTATATCCGGCTTATCTATAGATTCATTGTCAGTGGTATTTTCGTACATTACTACAGCTGAGTATTGAACACCTCCTCCAGAAGGAAGTGAAGCAGATGAAAATCTTACATCAACGAATCGAAATTCATCTTTGAATATTTTTTCTCTATTTGAAATCCATTCGTTTGCCTTGTCTAACATATTTTGTAAACTATCTGAGTCAAAACCAATCATTCGAACCATAAAACGATACTAACTATTGTAGATATTTAAAGATGAGTCATATATCATCGAATAAACCATTGAGATGTTTGCCTACCTTTCTAGCCTGGATACGGGAACCTATTACAGTCAGTTTCTCGTTTAACCTTAGTTGTGAGTTGAAAAAAGAGGGTACGAGAAAAATTAAGTTGGCGAGATAGACATCTACCAGTGGCATTCTGATTTTAAATTCTAGGGGTTGACTTAGGGGGTTAGCTTAGATTATAACAAATTAAAGCAAGTGCTGTCTACATAGTGGAAAAAGTATCTGATAAAAAGTCAAAACTTAAATTTTGCAACGTCTTAAGAACGTGATAGTCAATTCTATCCATAATACTTAATAAAAATGAGCTATTTACGTAAACCGATTGTTAGCACAAAGTCGAATAGTTGTAAATTTTCTTTGTAAGAGATATTTGTATCACGCAGCATTAGGAGCAACTTCCATGTTGTTACTCCTTAGTATCTACGCAGTCGCTTCACAACATGCCAATGCCGTTACTGTTTATAATGCTCAAACGAACCAGCTCGAAAGCAATAGGTCATTATCTGCGAATACTGGTGTGTCAATAAATTCAAGTCGTACCGTAACTTCAATTACATTCAAGGTGAAAGAATGTAAAATTAATAATATACTTGTATCCTGTACTGCTCTGAGTAAACTCATTAACTCGCTCAAAATACAAGCAAGTTTGTCAGCAGCAATGGCTTCTCCAAATGGAGTAGTAATTGCTGCAATAATTCAAGCAATTGCAGCTGTTATAGCGATAATCGGTAGTATCATATCTAAAGCGAAAGAAGACGAGGCTGCTGGAAAGAGATTGCAATCTGAAACCCCTGTTTCCTTTACATTTCCGTTAAGGGATTGCAGAATAGATAATTCATCAGAGTCGACACCTTGTACCCAAGTTAAGAAAATGTTTAGAGGGACAGAGTTTAACATTCTTGAATTAACAGTAAACTCTACTGCATCAGATGCAGCAGTAATTAAAAGTATAAAAATTCGCTAACCCCCTGACGAGAACTTGAATAAATACATCCATCCATAATTTGATAGAGGAAAAATTGGATAGAGTATCAGACAAATTAACAGGCTAGAACTCTTGCATAAATTACAACTTCGAGTGTTGTGAGCACTTTTCGTGTATAGAGACGTTTAGCGAATGCGAGAAGAAGGATGACAATCATCACAGACGTGACGGCAATTAGGCAGTGCAAAGATATTTTGGTCTTTTATTGCACTTATGGTCATCGGTAATTTGCTTATGGTCAATTCACTATCGAGTAAATGATTTACTCACTGAACCCTTCCTCCGCCCTTAGCAGGACACATCCTGACTAATAAAATAAAGTTAATTTAACTAGCCTGATGGTTTGTCTTAATACTAAGAATTTTTTTTAGATGAGCAGGAAATTATTCATTATATTCCATTAGCCCTTAGTGCCATTTTTGTTGCCATTTTTGTTGCCATTTTTGTTGCCATTATGACTGTTATTACCATTTTTCCAGATTCTTTTAAAGGAGCTGAGTACATTGTTTGGATTAACTGGTACAGTGTACACTTCTTCAGACCACAAGACTCTTTCCGTTCCATCTTCGTGCTTTAATTGAGATATGGTGTCAACTAATTGTTCTGTATCTTTATATACGTAGTCAGCGACGAGATCAGAATTACCAACATGGACGGCACACGACAATACGCCTTCCATTCCAGCAACTTTATTAGCGGTCTCTTTAATGTCCCCGTCGCTCAAATACACACGGAGCAAGCCTTTCTTGATACCAAGCCTTTTAAAGTTAGGGAATACTTTGACTTGAACTATTCCACTCAGCAGTATATTTCTGACACGTCGTTGGATGGTGCTTAATGGAATCTTTAGTTTCGATGACATCTGCTTGTTCTCGTTTCCTGTGACCATCAGGGAAACTATTTTCAAATCCGTATTGTCTAGAGAAATGTGGTGGTTATTGGAATCATCTGCTGATAAGTGTCTTAACACTGAGAGGCAGATATTCCCACAAGGGTAACTATTATCCTCATGATTTGTATCAAACATACGCACTAATAATGGTATCGTCAAGGGTTTCTGATTTAGGGAAACAACTAAGATTATTGCTTGGATCGATTCCAAG
>DASWDL010000272.1:0-4325 GCA_036395315.1 Nitrososphaeraceae archaeon | reverse complement strand
CCATTTTCATCAAATTTCTGGATATAATGATTCCCGTAATCAGCTACAAAGATGTCACCATTGGCATCTACAGCCAGACTTTCGGGCTCTAAGAACTTTCCTGGGCCAGTTCCCTGAGATCCCCATTTTGATACGAAAGTACCGTTACTATCAAATTTCTGAATATTACATTTTTCACCATCTCCTACGTATACATTGTCTTGTGAATCTACAGTAATTCCGTGAGCATGCAGGAATTGACCGTCACCTGTGCCTTTAGTACCCCAAGCCGCAACAAGTTTTCCGTTAGTATCAAACTTTTTCACTGCGTGAAATCCCGGGAGACTATTATTTTCACTAATCTGCCGGGAAGTAGAATTTGCGCTCTTTGCAATATAAATAGGAGAGCATACAGCGCTTTGATCTTCCCCAGGCATCTGCGCTTTAACTACTCCAATATCAGCTCTATCGCCATATGTCATGACTAACGCCGCAAATAAGGATATGAATAGAACAAGATCTAAAACTGGCTTCTGACTCAATCTCGTACACTTTCTCTGGCACCAGATATTAGTCTTTTGCAAATGATGTTGAATAAATGAATATTAGTTAAGATTGTTAACTAACATGAAAGTCAAGTCCAAGTGTTGCACTATTTTCCTTTACTTTACCAATTAAGAATATTATACACTAAAGGCGTGTTTAATACGTGGTCAACTTCGGTGAGATTCAATAAATTTAATTGTGATCATTGACTCGGTTCGACTTGCATTTTAAGTTTAATCGATGTAGCCTCCCCGTTAGAGAGAATCTTGGGAAAGCTGCATCGTTCGTGCTTTCAGTATGAATAACATATTAAATCAGTAGCTTAGGGCATATAGAGACTAATTTCTAGTAGTAACTATGAGAACAATCCTAAGTGATTTAATAGACTTATCGTTCTCACTAAATTTTGATTCATATTTTGCTTAAGAACTTGTTATAAGTGAAGTTTTTGATGTCTTGAGAGAAGATAATCAATATGTCATTGTTATTCTTAGTAACTGCTTTTGTTAGCGTAATTATGCTTTCAACCTCCCTACTTCTTCCTGGACCTATTTCTGTCAAAGGCCAATTGAATGGGATGGATAATAACAAGCCTCCAAAAATGAGCGTCAAAATAACATTTCCTAAGCCAAACCAGACAGTCCCAACAGGCCCGCTTACTGTGCATGGAATTTCGTCAAATCCAGCAGAATCAAATTGTCAGGTATACGTGGATTGGAATGATACCAAACCAATGCAAAATGTAACTGGCATAGGCAATCGCGGGCCAAACGACTATTCAAACTGGACTTTTACTTATACGCAGAAGTACCATGTAATAACAGAAGGGACGAACGAATTAACATCTAAGATCGCTTGTCACGATAGTTCTGGCGCTGGTATTATAACAACCAAATATTACAGTATAAATGTCACAGGGACAAGCACAATGAATCTAGCTGCACTTAGTGTTCCCACGAGTTCAGCTAATGCAAGCACTGGTAATTACACCACCGGATTCCAAAATGTAGGATACCATCCTATAGTACCGCAATTCTCCGGTGCAAGTAAGAACAATTTATCCAATGCCGAACCCAGTATACAGAACATTACTCAAACTCAGACTTACGGCGCTAAGATAAACGAAAGGACTTCTGGCCATGAATACAATTCCGATAGTTCGCCATCAAGGCTCTCATCATCAGGCCAGGACTCTTCTGAACATGACAGCGATATTAATTCGGTTTCGCATTCAGACGAAGAGGGACACGACAAGAAAAGCACTAAGGCTAAGGACACTAGCGACAATATTCAAAGTAGCGACAATAAGAAGGATAATGAAAAAGTAAAAACTCATAATATTAAACATGATAAATCCTTGACAGTTAAAAAAGTAAAAGAAGGGTCACATAGAATCAAATTTAAACTAAATAATGGAGGCCATGACTCGGGAGATTTGAATAGGTATATTCATAATTTGATAAAAGAAAGGCTAAACAAAATATCACAAAGACTATTAGATTAGTGTTTCAACCGGTGGGTCCAAGGGTCTTAAGGTCTTACCTTTATTATCTGATATCTGCATCAAATTTACAAATTAAGAATGATTAATAGAATGCCAAAATAGTCTGTCAAAGAACACTAGAACGGCCTCCCCGATTGGCCGCGTTCTGTTAAAAGACTATATTCATAACTTTTGTATTACATAAGTACAATTTTGTATATTGTAGTACATGCCCAAAACTAAGAAATCTACGACGCATAAAAAATCTACTCTAGATACACGGTTGTCAACCAGAACAAAAAAGCAGATCAATTCTTTACCCGCCCATGCCCAACATATCTTCAAGAAAGTACATGCAAATGCAGTAAAGGAATATCAAAACCCTGCGAAAAGGCGTGGCGGTAAAAGCCAGAGTGCAGAAGAAGTGGCTCACAAGACTGCATGGGCCGCTGTTAAGCAGAAATATAAAAAGCAAGGCGATCAGTGGGTAAGAAAGGACTAAGCGGTCTCTCCGTTTTCAGCGTCATTATTTACCGCCAGGTTCTTCCGGGTTATCGGATGTGGGTTCTGGTGTTGGCCATACCTATCCTAGACGTTTTAGATTCTGTTCAAATTCTTCACTTCTACTACTCATTTATTCTGATAAGGCATTGATCGATGTTTAGGCAATAGAAAAAACCAAGGACTATTAAGGCGATCAATATCGGCGATCAATATCTCAGTGAGTGGCAATAAACACTAATCCGAGGCGTTCAATGGTATTTTGACACTAAAAGTAGCCCCTTTGCCATCGGTATTATTGTATGCTTCAATTGTGCCGCCGTGAGCTTCAACAATATTTTTTGCTATATACAATCCAAGCCCTACACCTTTATCAGATTTTGTTTTAAACTTTGAAAATAGGTGCGGAAGTATTTCGGGGTCGATACCCTTGCCACTGTCTGTAATTTTAATAATTGCTTCGTTTGTTTCATCTTTCCTATTTGTACTCACAACGACGGTACCGTCGGTCGTGAACTTTAACGCGTTATTAAGCAGGTTTGCAATTACTTGAAACATTCTGGCTTTGTCTGCGAATATGGGAATAGGCTTACTTGATTCAAACAAGATTCTAACTCTCCTGTGAGACTCTGTACGCATTTGTTGTCTAATATCTTTTATCACATTTTCAACCTTCTTGTTTAGATCAAAATTGGTTCTTTCAATCTTAAGGGTTTGAGATTCTATTCTAGCTACATCGAGCATATCTGTGACAAGTGCGTACAGTCTCACTGCATTTCGAGAGATAGCTTCTTCATATTGTTGTCTTCGTTCAGGGAACGATTTCAGCATTTCTGCGTATCCAATAATAGCTTGAGCCGGCGTCCTTAGCTCATGAGCAGCAATGTTGATAAATTCCTTTTCCATCGCATCATGAAGTTCAAGCTTTTTGTATGCCTCCTTTAGGCTTTTGTTAGCCTGTGCTAGGGATTCGTATAAATCAGCCTGTCTCCAAACAGTATCGAATACATAACTGTAAGACTCGGTGCGGATCTTGCTTCTATAATAACTGGCAAACCCGACTGCGTCAATCAAATTTTCGCGAGTATCATCTTTAACATCTATAATGAACGAAGTTTGTCTATCTACTATCAGAAAAGTAGATTTTATTTGATTAGTGCGCCGAGTCATCGGTAGAATTGTCTTGACTTGAAAATTCCGAATGGTTGGCATAAGACCAATGCGTTGAAAAGAATCTTCGGCTTTATGTATTTGATCCTCAAAAGCAGGAACAATTAGCTTTACCTTAACGTTTTTTTTCTCTGCGGCGTTTCTTAACAGGTTTATCATACCGCCGCTGAGATTCCTCCGCAAGGCATTTGGAGTCGCTATTATCAGTGAAATTTCTGATTTGGCAGAATTTATTAGATCCAGGTACCAGTGGCGGATTTCGACCGGGTCTGACAAAATCTTGATTTCTTCAGGTTGAAATTCGACCCCCAGGCGAGTTACCTTGTCCTCTTTCGTTTCTAGTGGCGGGGCGGCCATCAATACAAATTTGCTCAACAACAGATTTTAAGCTTACCTGAAAGAATTACTATAGAATAATTGCAACCACTATCCTGACTCTTGACCTAGGTTCCTAGGGTCAGAATTCCTGATATCTGTATTTGAGCAACCACAATTCCCTGTCCCATCGTTTATAATTTCATCGTTTTGAAGTCAATAGACTTCTAATCCCAAGGGTGAAAAGCCATCAGTAGATAGTAGTGGATTAAGACGTTGACCAATCCAGGCGAGCTCCACTAAGCTCAATCATAAAGTTACCCGGCATTTA
>DASWDL010000271.1:0-2477 GCA_036395315.1 Nitrososphaeraceae archaeon | reverse complement strand
AAGAACTTCGACAAGCGATAGCGAAGGATATAGGCAAGAAAAATGAATAGCTATGATCCGTTGAGCCAAATTTACTGAGCTCTCGTCTGTCCCTATTTTAGTTGGTTGGAATATCAGCCTGACACTTCTGGATAAAAGTATTGACAATCTTGAAGAAATCCATCTAGCTTAGAAATTGGTACAAATGGCACTCCGTTAATAGCTTTCGGTGCCATCTCATTTAGCGTTACTATAATGGGGAATAATCTGAACGAAGCCTTGGTTTTCTCAAGGTAGACCTTTGCTCTTCTTAGCTGACCATTCGCGCAACGGTTCATGATGGAAGGGGACATTCCATGCCAGTGCTTGCAATCTATAATAAGACAAGTCCTGCCATACTTTGCTACTAAATCTATTTGAATTCTAGGCCTTGTAAAGCTCACGTTATGCTCACATCTGTACGCATTCTTTTGGAGCATTAACAAGGTGAAAAGTTCAAAGTCCTTCCAGTCTATCTTGGAAGACAAAATTTCTGGACGACAACCCCGGCAAAGAGCAACCAATGCCAAGCGGAGTTTATCCTTGTGATCAAATTCAATACGATTGCCTGAAATTTTGCCTATATTCCTTGAGCTTAAAAAATCCAAAAGCTCTAGAGCAATTCTACGGCTAGCTATGCCGCAGCGTTCCTGAAATTCACTTACACTTTTGCTCTCAGGAATCCCAGAGATTCCTCGAGCCAATAAAACGGGATTGATTTGGTTTTGGCTCACGTCTCTATAGCAGTAGTAAGACGTAGTATTTTATACATTCCTTCATTAATTAATTCCTTGCAAATCTTAATTGCGACCGCGAATCTATATAATTTTGCGTTTAGCGAGTTTGCAATTAGGTTCTTATTGTCAACAATACGTTCGTTTTATCGCAAAGTTAGGGAAAAAGCCTATGAGAAGGTGAAAGCTCAGAATTCTTACCAAGTACAATAAATACGTAAGACATTGGCTAAATTCTTCAAAATCCCTACGCGATATTCCCTACAAACTATTAGTATCCTTATATGACATGAAGTGTATGAATATTTTGGCAATCGGTGCACATCCCGATGACATTGAACTTGGGTGTGGCGGGTTACTCATCAAAGCAGCAAGAAACGGTCATACTGTATTTTTATACAATCTAACCCGCGGTGAAAAAGCAGGAGATCCCCAATCTAGAGTCGAGGAGTTAAGAAGGTCGGCTAAGTATATCGGAGCAAAGGCCCTTTACATTGATAGATTTCCTGACACGCAACTAGCTCTTTCAAGCGACTTGATAAACCACATAGAGTCCTGCGTCAATATATGCAGGCCAGATTTAGTAATTACCCATCCTATGACCGATACACATCATGACCATCGAATCGTAGCCGAAGCCAGTATAGAGGCCTCAAGAAATGTTTCAACCATTTTATCCTATGAAATGCCACTTACCAAAAATTTTGACGCCCATTTATATTACGATATTTCAGACTCGATGGACGCTAAACTTGAATTGCTCAGCGTATTTGAATCACAGAGTCATAAAATCTTCTTAGAATCTAAGGCAATAAGAGGCCTGGCCCAATATCGGGCGCTACAGAGCAGACTTGGTTCGGATGTATCTTATGCAGAATCATATCAAATAGTCAAGGTAGCCTTAGATACGAATTTTGCTCTTTTTAATTTGGGTTCTTCGCATATTGAATCAAGAAAGAATCCTGAAGAGCTTTATGAATGCATCTACGTATAAGGTCTCTAAACAGAGTATCCATTATGATGGAAGGCTTAATTCCTTTAGTGGGACTGTGAGTAATGCCTGCTGTTCGGCTGGTGAAATTTCTACCAAACTATTTGATGGAATTCAGCCGAGATACAATGAACTGCACAATTAGGATTAAGATAATTTGGTTCTAAATACGGGCATTTATCAGGGACTCACCGTGGGTATTCCTTCGATCTATCTGCATGTCAGCGCGCCTTTATAGTCATGTACTTAGAAACACTAGAAACATCAAACCATCCTTCTGTTAAACGAATGGGTAATTTTCAATCAGAAATATCGCCATTCATTGCAATTATCATCATGATGCAACATTTTCTGGATATCCTAAATCTACGATAAAAAAATGAAACGGACCTGAATTTTTAGATTCTATCCTTGTAGTTCCTTGATACTTTCAAATCTTATCGAAGTTAATTTAGACAATTGGCAGAGGCAAAAGGCATGTCATGTCAGCACCAATGTACAGCCTGTGGAGTCTTATATCTTTGCGAAGGAGGAGAATGTAGTATGCGTTTCTATTACGATAAGTGTTCCTTATGTAAAAAAACCCTTAAATGTTAGTCCTGGAGATTGAGATTGGCAACTTGTACTACTAATCATTAGTAATCCTTTGTTTGAATCAAACCAGATAATATTATGCAAGGATCACCTTCCAATGTTATGTATTTAATGAGGTTAAGGTTAGATTGATGGGTATA
>DASWDL010000270.1:0-4443 GCA_036395315.1 Nitrososphaeraceae archaeon | reverse complement strand
CTTGGAATGATCTCTGGATCAATTCCGCTACCTGTGTCTTTAACGCTTACATTAACACGGTCTTCTTTCGTTTCCATCATAATGGATACAGTACCAATTCTTGTAAACCTGAGTGCATTATTTATCAGATTAGAAATGACCTGAGTTATCCTTGATTTATCTGCTTCGACAAAGACGCTTTCAATTTTTGGTATAAATACTAGATTAATATCATGATGGATCTGGTTTCCGATTCCATTTTTAATTCCTCTTACTGTATCCAATAACAATTCATTTAGACTAAATATCTCCTTACTAAGATGAAATGATTGGCTTTCTATTCGAGTTACATCTAATATATCTTCAGCTAAGCATTGTAATCGCTCTGCACTTCTAATGACGATATCAAGTATTTCTCGTCCTTCTGCGGTTCTCACATCAGAGCGGAGAGCCTCAGTTAAACTTAGTATAGGTTGGATTGGAGTCCGCAATTCATGTGCGGCAACATTGATAAATTCTTTCTGCATCTTGTCATTAACTTTTAATTGTGTCATTAAATCAGTTTGTGCCCAGAGGTTTTCAAACAACGTAACGTATGATAAGATGCCAGCTTTGCTATTAGAATAAGTTGACAGGCCGATAGCTTCAAAGGAAGTATCTTTTGAATCATCTTTGAGCTCCATTACAAGTGAAATTTTCTTATCGACCACAAGTACTGTGGAACTACCAGAATTGGGTCCAATGTATCTAACATCTATACTTTTATTTGTTCTTTTTATCCGGTCAGCTAAAGCCAAATCGCTTGAGGAGCTAGCTGGCATCAGAATTCTGGCCCGAACACCGCTTTCCTCTGTTACAGCTCTTAGATCATTAATTATACCTAATTTCTCCTGACGTGCAATCGCATTAGTTGTAGGGAAAATTAACATGACTTCCTTTTCCGCTGTTTTCACTGCATTGATGTAGCGTTCCAGAGCTTTGGCAGGATTCTGTATAACTTCTATCTCATTATCGTTACCTTCCTCCATATCTTTCATCCTTAGCCTTGCGTCTATTCCGTCATCCCAAAGCTGCTCAATAGCCGATGAAAATTGTTTCACATATACGGGCTCGTTGCTTGTTAATAGGCTCTGTATCATCTTTCTTCCCTTGACGTCTTCGAGATTGGCGTGCACTTCTTTATCAGTGACGACAAAGCTTAATGGTAGGGTATTCTTCACATGCCTTACCTGGACACCTGCTTGAACAAAGTTCTTCACCAGAGCAAGGTCATTCTTATCTATAGTTACAATCAATCTTATACCTTTATGTTGAGCATTTCTTTGTTTATCCAATACCTGTTTATATAAATCAAAAAAGTTATCGTAGATTAATTGTAAACGACCTGGTTGTGAACATGCTATTATCTTGCTTGAATTCAGTATCTCTGTTCTAATTATAGCTGCAATCTCCGCGGGGTCTTCTATTAGTCTTGTTTCAACGGGGATTGTTCCTTCTTTAATCGTTTTTAATTTACTCTCTGCGCTTACTCCGTTGTTCCATAAATTTTCAAAGATATAGTTCTGTTGCTCTACTATCTCCTTCTTGTTACTGTAAATTAAATGAGATAAAAATTCTTTAGCACTTGCTTCCCCTAAGTATTCTTTTTCACTTACCACAAAATTACCGATCAATCCTTCAAGATGGCGCACTTCACCATAATTCATTATTTCCTTGCAATACTCTAAGTTGTATTTCGTAATTTCTGTAGCATATCTTATCTTAACTCCTCTAACTTTTGCATCGTGATATCCTTTTTTTATTCGGCTTGACATAGAGAAAGCAGGAATGGTAGAGTCTAAACATAAGTTCCAGCTCTTTTCGCCGTTATACTGCCAGGTAACAATGGCATTTACTACATTTTCCTTACCGTAAATTACTTCTGTCTTTTCGTTTTCTTCTATTTCCTTCATTCTTTGGGATGCAGATATTGCTTTATTCCATAAGGTCTCAAAGACATATTTCTGCTGTTCTACCATTTCTTTTACATTGCTGTAAATAATCTGTGGCAATAGGGTGCACTCCTCAATAACTGTAAATGCTATATATTCTCCTTCAGTAACTATAAAGTTGCCTCTTATTCCGTCAAGATGTCTAACATCCGATATTTTCATCATTTCCCTGCAATGTTGAATATTTTCTCGCGTAACTTCGGTAATTAATCTTAGTTCTACTCCCCTTTGTCTAGCTTCAACCAGTCCCATTTTGTAAGCATTCAGACCAACAGTAATTGATGGACCAGAAGCATTCAGGCACAAGTTTATTCGGGTCATTGCATTAGATTGAAACTGTTGAATTATATTAGTAGTATTCTCGATTCCGTGTATCACCTGAGTTAGTTCCTTCAGAGAAGAATTGTTCAATTAAAATGTACCACCTTTGAATATCACACCTAATTCATGGAGTGTGGTCCAGGATCGAATTTATTTTTATTAATAGTTCACGATTTGCGATTGGTTTTCTAATGAACAAATCCTTATCTAAGGTTGGATATTTTCCTTCTCTAAACCTTTCGTAATAAAGTTCGCTTGCGGTCAGGAAACATATCTTCACATCCCCGTCCAGCTTTTTAATTTTTTGACAAAGCTCAAAACCATCCAATTTTGGCATTCTAGTATCAAGAATTAATAGGTCGTAGAATCTAGGTTTAAATTTTTCTAATGCATCTACAGGGTCATCAAAAGTATCAACATCGAATCCACCTCTTTTTAAAACTACCTTAAATGCCAAATTGATATCGGGCTCATCGTCTACTATCATTATTCTCTTTATTCCATCCTTCCGCTTATTTTCTAGAATCACCAATCGGTCACGATCCTGTCTTCTTTTACGTCAGATAGAATTCTTTTTACAGTGAAGATGAAATAATCTCTTTCAACAGGTTTTTTGAGAATGTTATCAAGTTGTACTTCAGGCAATATACTTACTAGCTCTTCTGACACGTCAAGAGCACTAACAAAAAGTACTTTGATGCTACTATTCATCGCTTTCAACCTGTAATAGAGTTGTAAGCCATTAAGACCAGGCATTCGAATATCCAAAATAATTAGATCGTAGCGAGTGGGATCTGCTAGAGCAAAATGTTTCAATGCTTCCTGGGAATCTTTGAACGCTTCCACGACAATATCTTGAGATCTTAATAGCGCCTGAAAGGTTGTCAGTATATCTTGATCATCATCAACTAACATGACCCGGCCACTTTTCATCCCATGTTGAATGTACCCTGAATTATCAAGAATTGGAATGGAATGGGGATGTTTCTCCACAGGTTTCAATTCAGGGATCTGCATAAAGTCTCCAATAGTAGGTTCATAGTACTTACTTGTAACAGAATAGAGTGGATATGTTTCTTTAAAGCCAACTGAATAATACCCTGCCGGTTTCAAATTGTAGTCGTTCCTAAGGGAGGAAATAGATTTGAGGACCCGATACAAATCACCGCCTATGACCATACTATTTGGTTTTGCCTTTTTGTTTATTTTCGCGCAAAGATTAACAGTAGTACCAAACAAATCATCGTTGAGAGATGCGTATGATTTTGCAATTTGCATTCTACCATAATCAGCACTAATTCTATACTTTACAGCCGGTAAAGCTTCCTCATATAATTTGTCATTGATAACAGAGTTTGCAGCAATCATGGTAAGACAGCATTCAAGTACGTTTCTGAATGCACATTCATTAGATGAATCAGACGTATTTGGAAAGTAATATATCACACTGTCGCCTGAATTTTTGATTACCATCCCTTCGAAATTCCTAGCGATAGTCGCCATAGTATTGATGAATATTGCGTAATACTTCCTAATATGATCCGAATCGGTCATTCGTGCAGTGACTAGAGTTGAATTTACTATGTCGATAATGCAGACACAATAATTCTGGGATCGATCAGAGAACTTAATCTCATCGTATTGGATCATTTGTTATACATACTCCTTTGTTATCATATTTGTCTTACAGACTCGAATCTATATACGAGAATAAAGTAAAGTGCGTAGTTCTATTATTCATTTATGATATCTAAGCTAGAACTGGAATTGAATCTCTTGCTTCAAAGGATAGCTTTGTTGCTGTCTTGATTTATTATTGGTAATCTGAAAGTAAAACTAGCCCCTTTTGAGTCAATATCATTTTCAGCCCAAATACGCCCCCCGTGAGCTTCAATAATGCCTTTGGATATGAAAAGTCCAAGACCAGTGCCAGTCACAGATTTTGTCGCAAACTTTGAAAACAACACAGGGAATATTTCTGCATCAATTCCACTGCCGCTATCTTTAATCTGTATGTAAATAAACTGATCTTTTTCGTTGGCTCTGTTTACATAGACATCAATCCTTCCTTCATGAGTAAATTTGATAGAATTGTTTGAGATTGTTCATAACTTGGGCGAGTCTTCTACGATCGCCGTTTACAAGATTGATA
>DASWDL010000269.1:0-2898 GCA_036395315.1 Nitrososphaeraceae archaeon | reverse complement strand
CGAAAATAATAGAGCTTGTGGGAAGTTCTGAAAAAGGATGGAGTGAAGCCGCTCAAGAAGTGTTATATGAGGCAAAGAAGACGATTGACCGATGTTGCGAAAATAATAGAGCTTGTGGGAAGTTCTGAAAAAGGATGGAGTGAAGCCGCTCAAGAAGTGTTATATGAGGCAAAGAAGACGATTGACCGAATTACTGGACTCGAAGTTAACGATATTACTGCAAAAGTTGATCCAAGTAGTGGCAAGATTACTGAATATAGAGTTGGGGTAAAGATAGCATTCAGAGTTGAACATTAAATATAACTTAAGATTTAGCAATTCTAATTATTTCTTTTTAAATTCAAATTCCTGATGATGAATCAAGTCATCTCTAGTTAGAAAAGGCTTACTGCAAAGTTCACAAACGTAATTTTTCGGAGCAGTTGCTTGTACTTCGGGATAGTCTTTTCGCTTGTGAGCTGGATTAACTTGTTTTACTCTCAGATTTGTTCTTGTTTTATCAGTAATTTGACTTTCCTGTTTAGCTTCTGGATTATTTTGTTCAAATGCCTTCTTAACATGGTACTGGTCACGATACAATATAGTACCATTCAAGGATTCAAATAAGGCTAAAGTCTCATTTTTGGTAGAGTTCTTATTGAGAAAATCTATTATCTGGTACTTGTAGGCAGGAAACTTAAGACCCTCAAGTTGTCTTGCCGCATTAGAAATAACATCTCTATCTTTACTTGCCTTCTCCACAGCTTTGTTAATAGATTTTGTATTTAGTTTAGAAATATGCTTGACAGATCGAACTTCGTTGGATGCAGCCTACTTGTAAATTGAACAGTATATCTTTAAGAATTGCATCATTTTCGAAATATATGAGAGGATATAACCATAAAGAATTTAGAGTATATCCAAGTTTAATACTAGCATAAAAATAATGCCGTACACTTGATAGCCTAAACCAGCAAAACTTAGTTTTGTGTTCGACTACGTACATGTATGCAACATTGTAATTTATGGTTACAGCATATGTTTCTAAAAAATAGATAGGAGATCAGGATACGTTGCTCTTCCTGCTGCTAATGCTTTCTATGACAATTCGTCAGTTTCGGTCTTTAAATAAACATCTGCCCAATACTATCATATATGAAGCAAGAACTGTTAGCCATCGGATTAACACTGTCACTTCTTTTGGTTGCAACTGCAAGAAGTGTGACGGCTCAAAACCTGACGACTATGCATCGAATGCGGCTGGGAATGAGTAACAATTAATCAAACGCCAGGCTGGGAAGAACGCGAGCGATGTAGGTGCTACGGTATTGAATATGACAGGTGAAGTTGCCAAAAAATAGTTGGCGGAGCTGTCACAGTACTTGGTAATATAAGCGGAGAAGTTAAGAAAGGAATGGGAGAAAAATAACTCCTAATTATTTTTGTAATATCGATAAATAACATGTGGCAATATAGCTAGTAATGACAGATGATTTTGAGGTGAAATCTGAAACGAAGTATAAAGTAGGGAATAAATCTGAAGTCGAAAAAGATGTTGAAGATGCAGGTGACAAGCTCAAAGCTGGAGCAAAAGCCGTTGGTAACAAGATCCAAGAAGCCAGTAGAGATTTAGATACAGAATATAAAAAGGAAAAATTTAAGGAAGAAATAGATTAGCATTCTTGGATAGCTCATTTTTTTCTATTCTACAGAAACAACCCATCTGTGTTCTTATATTTAAGAAAGATTAAGAAAAATAAGAATCGTGCTGTTAGGACACCCATTTAAAACATGTTGTGCTTTATTAATTATGAAACCAAATTCAGGAGGTATACCGGTTGCGACTCTACTCACGCTGATCACAGCTATTTTTCTCAATGTTTCAGCTTTCCGCTGCACAGCAACAACTTGTAGTTGATATAACTAAACCTACTATAGATAAGCCCTTCGGCGGCGAAAAGATTGGTCAAGCAACTATCATACCAAATGGTCATGTAGTTACTATTGTTGCTAATATGAGTTCTGAACCTGGTCAGGGAAAAGTATGGGAGGGATGGTTTGTTGATGCCGGAGGCTCAGACTACAAGTTGAGCTTGGGTGAATTTGCGAAGAACGGCACACTGCACTTGACAGAGCAAATGGTAAATCCATATACATATAGCCAGTTCATCGTTACACAAGAACCCTTTGAAGACCCCGACCCTAATGCTGCTGGTTCATCAGGTGGAGCTCAACTGCAAACACCATTCAATCGTTAATTTTAAATTTTTATTTTTTAGAGATCGCTGCAAATGAAAAACAGAAAAAGCAAGCCTATTTATCGGTAGTTATAGGTTGTATTTCCTAAGTCAACTGGAAAACTAAATGGATGTGTCTTCTAAAACATTAGAGTACTGCTTGTCTTCTATGTCTTTTAATCTACTAAGAATCTCATTACTAGGCTCTCGACGCTAGACAAACGTTACAATCTGATCTTTGCTGGCAGGAAATCCCAGATCCTTTAGTGCCTGTGCGTGCGAAGTTGCTTCTGAATAATTTTCAATATTTACTTCTCAAAGTGATTTTGACGTGAAGTGATATCGGGTTCAAACCGCAATACAGTATTATTAAACAAAACTCAGACAGGGTTGACGAAGTTGGATATGAACACTCCCTGTAAGAGATCGAATAGGTAAGAGTTCTAGATATATACCGGCAGGAAAAGGTTAGAGGTATCATAAGCCCTGCCTGAAGTAGTGATGGAGTTGTAAACTATTATGGTTTTTAATTTATAAAAAAGTTTAATCTCCGATAGCAGTCCCATCCTATTTACTTGCGGGAGCTGAAAAATTTAGACATCTAATCATTTGATCCCGTATTGGTCTTATCCGACCCACCATTCTTTTCCTTGGCTTTATCATAGCCTGATTCACTATTTTT
>DASWDL010000268.1:0-3591 GCA_036395315.1 Nitrososphaeraceae archaeon | reverse complement strand
TAAAGCCTCTCAATCCCTTAGAATAGACTACTGTTAAAATGACTGCCATTAATAGACCAGATGCTAATGTTTCGATTCCAAGAAAAGTAGCAGACCAGTAAAGCCATAAATCCCATATACTTCCAGATAGCAAAGCAGGTGCTAGTGAGCGAGCAGGATTCATGGAAGCCCCAGAGATAAATGAAAGAAAGAATATATCCAGACCAATAATTCCGCCTATGACTATCCCGCTAAAACCTCTTAATCCCTTAGAATAGACTACTGTTAAAATGACTGCCATTAATAGACCAGATGCCAATACTTCAATTCCAAATATCATTGGTATGTAAAAAGTATAGTTTGGAGCATTGGCTCCTAAATGAGCCTCAGTTCCAATTATGTATTTAACAAATAGACTTCCAAGCAATGCACCAATTATTTCTGCTATAAAATAAAAGACTAGCTGGGATTTTTTAATATGTCTTGTAATTAGAAATCCTAATGTAACTGCAGGGTTAAAGTGAGCCATTGATATTTTACCAAATAGATATACCCCAATGGCTACACCAATGAAAGGAGCAAACGCAATAAATGGAACTCCTAGTAGTCCATTCAATTTAGTGTCTATGACTAGCGAACCAGTAGCAAATACAACTACAATAAATATTCCAATAATCTCAGCAAGAAACTTCCTCTGGTTAGTTGTTAATCTTTGGGTTATCTTTAACAAGATCTGCTGCAAGTTGTCTTACCCTTTGTTCAATATTATCTCTAATTTCTCTTACTTTCTCAATAGGTTTACCTTTTGGATCTTCAATGCCCCATTCAATTAGATTGTGAATGAATAAGGTTGGACATGAATTTCTATCCATGCATCCCATATTTACCCTTATATCTGCACTTATTATCATATCTTCTGTGATTATCTTTGGTCGCTGTTTGCTAATGTCTTTAGCATATTCTCTCATAACTTCTATCGCAAGAGGATTAACTTCAGATGAAGGTTTTGTTCCAGCACTGAATGCTGAATAACCTTTTGGTGCATACTCTCGAAAGAATGCTTCAGCCATCTGACTTCTTCCTGAATTTTCCACACAGACAAAGAGAACAGTCTTGTCTTCTTGTTCTTCTTCTATTTTTCCTGATCTACGAAAAAACTTCATGATCAGCCTTTACCTACTATCATTTTACTGCCTTGATCACTAAACTAGTAATTTTTCTATTGTCTATTCCATCACCTTCTTGATACACCTTCTCTTCTATTATTTGTGGCTGTTGGAAATCTGCCTTTTCAATGCTTGCCAAGTAGTTTTCTTTTGTTAGTGCCCCATCAATACAACTACCCCATTTATCAGAGTCAACTGAATGTGTCTCAACCTCCTTGTCTGTAATTAGGTCAGAAATTACCATTCTGCCGTTGCTTCTTAGAATTCTATGAATTTCTTTGAACGCGGTTACTTTATCAACAGTGAGATTAATAACGCAATTGCTTATGACTACATCTACACTATTGTCCTCAATAGGAATCCCTCTTTCTACATCTCCTTTTTTGAATTCCACATTTGTGTATCTATTCTGTTTGGCAATATTTTGTGCCTTTTCTAGCATTTCATCAGTCATATCAATACCAATTACCTTCCCAGAATCTTTCACCTTTTTGGCTGACAAAAATACATCAATTCCTCCACCTGAACCTATGTCAACAACAACTTCACCTTCGTGGATATCTGCAAAGTTTACTGGGGCGCCGCAACCTACTCCAAGAATAGACGATTCAGGAATAGATTCCAATTCCTTGGTATCGTAACCAATGTTTTTCGCAATTTGAACAGGTGAATAGGCAGTTACTGAAATACTCTTGGTACTACTGCAACATTCACTCGGAGCACAACAACCTTCTGAAGAATTTCCGGCTAACGCAATCTTTCCATACCTTTCCTTTACTTTTTCTTTAATCAGTGTTCCATAATCTTTCATGCTATTGTTTACAAGAGAAACTATTTAAGTTATCAAGAGAAGCTAAGTAAAGTAAGTGTAATTATGGAAACAATAAGAAAGGAAAAGGAAAGAAATGCTAGACTGCATAGAAACACAAAAAAATTACCAATAATCGAAGGAACAAGTCAAAATTGCGATTTTACAGGCTACGATGCAGATACCTTAATGGAAGAGACTGCTAGATTGAGAAAGTTAGTTACAAAACGTGGAACGCTTGAAATTCTTATACCATTATGCTGCACTACAAACCCTGTTAGATATATTAAATTCAGAAATACTTTGAAAGGATTTAGCAGTAAAACTTTGGCTATCAGATTGAAAGAACTCGAAAAAGGAGGCATCTTGGAAAGACATGCATACAACGAAATACCACCTAGAGTGGAATATAATTTGACCAACAAAGGACAAGAGTTAGTTGAATCTGTTATTAACTTATTGCGGTGGATGAGAAAATAGTCCTTATGAATCCAAACTCATCGCTTGGTCACAGCTACCAAGTTATAAAATGATTAATAGATGTGAGCAGGTGGTAATGTGTGAGTATCAAATGTGCACCTAGTTAATGTGTAATTACTCATAGGAAAGAACCTTACGGGTGCAACCACTGCATAAATGAGATATGCTGTATACACCATAACTCCATCTAACAGTAACTTGATAGGACTCAAAAGAATTAACAAGAAATAGTTTTAAGGCTATAATCTTGTTAGGGTTGGTTATTGGTTTAACCTCCAGATTGAGACAGGTATTAATAATTATCCGGCAAAGTTTCAACTTCAGAAACTAAATCCCAAACTGATCGGTGTCTATTATCTGCTTTAAGCTCTATCATTTTCATAATACAGTTGTCAAGCCTAGCAGAAATTGTAGGACGATATTTTGAAGGCGGGTCTACAGATTTCCTTTTCATAGTATCGTTATAGGCAGGCGGTCTCATGCCTGTCATCATCTCATAAAATATTACCCCTAAAGAAAAGATATCAGTGCGGCCGTCTATAATTTCATATGCGAACCATTGCTCTGGTGAACAATATCCAGGTGTTCCGCCTATTTCTCCTGTTGCAGTTGTTAAAGCGAGCGATTCTCTGTTGACATCTTTGCCAAGACCCCAGTCTGTAATCTTTATTTCAGCCTTAGAAGGATTTGTAAACATGATATTGTCTGGCTTTAGATCTCGATGATAGATATTTGCGCTGTGAGCTTGTGCTAGAGCATTACAAACAGGCAGTATGATTCTGTTGATTGTCCACTTTATCTCAAAAAGGTGTCTGTGACTAGACTTTTCATCCATATCTTCTCTAAGCGAACCACCATCTAGATATTCCATTATATAATACGGACTAAAATTTGGAGGATCTCCACCTATGTTCCATTGAATTATCTTGACAATATTTGGATGATTCAGTTGAGAAAGAACACCGATCTCCCTTTCAAAACGCTGTTTATTGATTATGTCGAGGTTCTTTACCTCTTTTAATGCATATCTATTCTTATCTTCTCCTATTACCTCGTATACTGTTCCAAATGCCCCTGAATTTAGAATTTTTATTATGGTATATTTCATTGTATATGTAGAAATAGCAATCCCTTATTCATGCTATTATTGAAAAGTAG
>DASWDL010000267.1:0-2281 GCA_036395315.1 Nitrososphaeraceae archaeon | reverse complement strand
TGGAAAATCCTTTTCAAAATCCTCCATGAATAATCAAATTACCTATAGAATGTCATCTCATATAAAGATGTAGCATGGCCTTATTGGACAACGGAATCCACTTTTCTGGATTATAGACCCCTCCAAAATGAGAAAAAATATATCTTTGACCATATTACAATTGCCAAGCGACTTGGTACGAGACCAGCATAGTGAAGGAAGTGGGAGTTCAGCAACGGCGACAGCAACTACCGCAGAAAGAGAGAACAAATCCGGGGCTACTCAGAACAAAAACGCCGCGGATTCTAATCTTAACATTCTTCTGGACTTCAAGAAGGCCTTATTAGATGAGCAAAAGATTGGCGAACAAAAGATTCAGGAATTAAACGATAAAATCGACGATACTAAGAATCATATTGATGTGGAAAGGACACAACTAGAGGATTTTCGTATCAAGTTAAAGGAAGTTAACGATCAGAAGGATGCCGAATACGACAAATTCGTGGATCTGAAGAACAGCGTCATAGAGGCAAGGAATCAGATGAAGACTGTCGACGCGAAGACCGGGTCCATCGCAGCTCAGAAATCACGGAAGGATAGATACGACATCGCGAATTTGACTAAAACATTGGAGCAGATCGAGCATGACATACAAACAAAGAAGTTGTCAAAAGATGAAGAGCGTAGGTTGGTAGCCAGGTCTAAAGAGATTGCAACTAAATTGCATGCCTTAAAATTAATGCATCGGAAAGAAGACAATTACAGGGATAAATCCTCGCAGTACGATACTTTAAAAGGCAAGATGAATAGATTATTTGATCAAAAATCTGAGTTTGGTAGGAATATTGGCAAGTTAAAGACGAATCTTGATAATTTGCTGAACCTCCGAGAAAGCCTTTATGAAGATAGGAGAAAAATAATCAGATCAGTAAGAGAAGCAGTAGCGAAGTTAGAAATGGTGGAGACTCAATTAAACGCAATCCAATATAGGAAGTCCCGGTTCCATGCAAGCGGACCCAAGCACAAAAGACAACATGATAGCGAAGTTTCACGAGAGACTAGGATAGAAGCAGCTCAAGAGAGAGCAAAACGAAGTAGAGAGAATCAAGAGAGGTGGAACGTGCTAAAGGAGGCTGCTGCTAAAAAGCTTTCAAAGGGAGAAAAATTATCTTTCGAAGAAATGAAACTTATCTTTGGCGATAGTAATTCTACGGAATGATCTTGTTAATGCGATAAATAGCGTTGAATCTAATTACCTTGGCATACCGTAGACCGACGTATGACCTGCGATTACCTATTAGATCGTTTGCATGGGCATACAAAAACCTGTGTTTTCATTTTTTAGATTTTATCCTTTAATTCCATTGTTTTATTACATCAGTTGGAAAATGAGATTTTAGTTGTGTTGCAAAAAAGGTTTACCTTAAATATTCGATAGATGTTTGATTTGGCCCTCATATTTCATAATTTTTAGTATTTCCAAGATATTTTTCAAATCACTTCCCGCCTATTTGGCCAAGCCCCTTTTTTCGATGGCTCTAAAGGCAACAGGATTAAGCTGATCTTGATCATCAATTTTTCTTTTCTATTCTTTGCCTATATCATTACTATTAAGATTTATTTAGTATCTGTCGTCCACTTTTCAGCATTAGATCAAATTGTAAGTATTACCACTCTCTACCTACTTCTTCTCGCATATGATAAAACAGAAACTGTTGCGCGTAGCCGGCATATTTTCCAAAATATTTTCTAATAGTCTCTGAAATCTGCGTGTATTGCTTTGGAGTGATCTTATCGCGGTTATATCGTATAGTTTCATTGTCTTTGTTTTGATTGAGCCATCCGTAGTAATTGAAAAGAGCTCTAGTAATCCATATATCGATAGGGAAAGCTTCGAGTTTTTCCAGTGAGAATAGCAATATGCAATCTGCAATTTTGTTTCCTATACCATGTATTTCCATGAGGTGTTCCTTAGCATGTTCATATGATAACCGCATTAGATGCTTGACATCCAATTCTTCTCTAACAAGACTTTTGGCAAGAGCTTTAATTGACGTTGATCTATATCCAAGACCACAGGTACAGATTTCAGATAATGTGGCTCTATGCAATGTATTCGCTGTAGGGAACGTAAAAAATTCTTTTCCATCATATATTACCTTAGACCCGAATTTCCTTGAAAGATTGGTTAGCATTCTACGGATCATAGTTATACTCGTATTATTAGCACACACGAATGAGAACATACACTGGTGTGGCTCTTGTCTCAGTAAACGCAATCCTGGGAATTCTCTTATTGCTT
>DASWDL010000266.1:0-2476 GCA_036395315.1 Nitrososphaeraceae archaeon | reverse complement strand
TATTTACAAAATTGAAGGCGTAAATTGATAATAATTAATTGACCTTCTTTTGATATCATCAGATTTCATCTCTATCTCTTGTCTAACTCGTTCTTGGGATGGTGAACGTAAAGCTTGCCCCTATACCATCGGCATTATTTTCTGCCCAAATCCTTCCCCCATGGGCTTCAATTATACTCTTGGAAATATACAGCCCAAGGCCGGTGCCTTTATCTGATTTTGTCACAAACTTTGCAAATAAAGCAGGTAACACTTCTGGATCTATCCCAGTACCTGTATCTTTCACTCTCACCAAGACATCACCATTACTTTCTTCACCAGTTACCATTATAGTTCCTTTACTGGTAAATTTAATCGCGTTACCTACCAGATTATGAATTACCTGTGAAATCCTTTCCTTATCAGCATTAATTGATAGTAGCAAATCCTTGGCTTCGCAAACTATCTTAACCTCCCCGTTAACTTGTTTCTTAAAATCATCTACCACGCTTAAAATGGTATCGTGTAAGTTGAAATTGTCCCTCTTGAGGAGCATAGTTTGGGCCTCGATCTTTGCTACGTCAAGCAAGTCCTCTGTAAGAGTCTGCAACCTCTTTGCATTTCTTACGATTGTTTCCACTATTTCATGCCGTTCTTTATTATCTAGGTCTAATTCGAGTATTTGCGATAATCCTATGATCGGCTGAATCGGAGTTCTTAGCTCGTGAGCTGCCACATTGATAAATTCCTTTTGAACTTTGTCATGTAACTTTAGCTTCTCATACATCTCCGAGAGACTCCAAAGGCTTTCGAAGTTAGATACATAGGACAGAACCGTGGATTTACTGTTGGAGTATGTTGCCAACCCGATGGCACCAACTGATGACTCTTGCGTGTCATCTTTGAGCTCTACAGATAGCGAATATTTCTTGTCTGTCACCAGTATTGATACTCTTGTTTGTAACGAAGGCTCAACCGGCCTTATGTCCATTTGTCCGGTTGTGTTTGCAGCTGCGGGATTCTTCATTTTATTTTTCTTACCTATTTTTTGATTTAATAGCATAACGGTTTTTGAAATCTGCTCGTCAAAGGGTGTCAAAACTCTGATCTTGACGCCGCGCGCTGCAGCCTCTTCCATATATTTTATTAATCCAACTCGTTCCTGCCTGTGGAACGCATTGTTGGTTGAAAATATCCCAAGTATTTCTTCCTTTGCAGACAATATCATTTGGCTGCCTATTTCTTGTATCTTATGTGGGTCTTGAATAATTTCTATTCCTTCAGAATCTAAACCTTCCTCTATGGACCTAATTCTAACCTTACTGTCTACTCCTCTGTTCCAAAGCTCTTCAAAGAATGAGCTAAAATGTTCAATGTAGATCGGCTCATTCGATATTAAGAGATTCTTAATGACCGCGCCACCTCTTTCCTTTTCCAGTGTAGCAATCAAGTCTCTGTCTGAAAGCGCAAAATCAATTGGAGGAAGATTTTTGACGTGTTTTATCTCTACACCTAATTTAGCAAATTCTTTTACAAGGTCCAGGTTCTGATTGTCAATATAGGTAACACATCTTATTCCTTTGTGTCTTCCTCTCTTATTTTTATCCATCACTTTTTCGAAAGCATCAAAATAACTAGAACGGGCTAACTCAAGCACAGCGTGCCTGGAACATAAAGAGTACTCTAAAGAATTGTTCAAAATTTCCTTTTCTTTCTTTATTATTTCGTCCATATTTTCCAATATACCGGTCTCTCTAAGCACAGTACTTGCATAATCCTTCATTTGATCCTCAGTTATTGATGGTGAGATCCCTGTATCTTTGAGCATCCGGTCTGAGCGGCTCAAGGCTACCTTCAAAACATGAGTCTTAATTTTTTGTTCAAATTCAGCCGCGCCAATACCTTTCAGGAGATCCACCATTGAATTCCTGATAACTTGTCTTAAGGAGTAATCATGAATTACGGATAAAGCTGAACAGTACAGTCCAATGCCAAACAGGTAAGAAGAGAGCAGCACCAGTGAATGTCCTGCTACCCCGTATGTCTGCTGCAATGCTGACGTAGATAGAGAAATGCCTACCAGTGTAATTCCCATTGCCGTTGTCGCAAGATAATCCTTGACTTTCCCGGCTTTAATGCTCCTTGCTATCACATAGAAGGCTAGACCGAACAAAACGCTTCCCCCTATCGTCCCAATCCGGAATAATATTCTAAAGTAGAACCTGTATGGATAATCGGACGGTAGGTCAAGCATATCTGGGACCTTCCCTATTAAATATAGAACCAATGGTAGAAGCAAAACAATCCACATCATGATTGTAAGTCCTGTTTTCCGATTGTAGTGATGACGGAGGAGTACCGTGCAGCCCAGCCACCTCAATATAAAAGATATCGTTATTGGTATCAAGTTTACGTAATGGTAGAGGTCGATACTTGCATTGGGTACGTAGTATACCTTGGTAAATTGTTCACCTACTTCCTTATACTGGATTTTTCC
>DASWDL010000265.1:0-3362 GCA_036395315.1 Nitrososphaeraceae archaeon | reverse complement strand
TGATGCATTCTGTCTATATCCTTTCATACATTATTCTGATATTCTTACGAGTCGTCCAAAACGGTTTCATTAACCCTTCATAAATCCGTAAACAAACCCCACTGCTATAGCTCTGGTCATCGGGATTCCTATATTTTCGGTAATCCCATATACATGACTGGTATCTGCAAAAGAACTAGATAGCAATAAGAGAGGTGCCATCATCTATATCATTAAAGGAGATTTCTGAAGTTAGTAATATTCGCTTAACCACTATTGCGAGAATGGTGAGATTGCTATCTTTAGAACTTGGTATCTTAATTCCAATAGCTGATCCAACTAGATGTGTTACTGAGGTAGGAAATATACTTGGGTTAAGCGAAAAGACGAAACGACAGGCTTTAAAGCTAATGACTCATATTAAATATATCGAATACTCAGGTGGAAAGAAGCCTACTAGTCTTGCCGCAACAGTATTGTACGTTACTTGCAGTAAAACTGATGAAAATATTTCACTAAAGGAAATCGCAAAAGCAGCAGGCATTACTGAGGTCACTATCAGAACCAGGTTTAGAGACTTGAAAGCAAAAAATCTAATCTAGGTGAACCCATATCCTATATTGATTGTCTACTAATTAGTTCTGTTGTCATACCTTTTCATGCTATAATAAGGAGATGAAATTTGATTGCCCTCCTTTGACTAATTTAATATGCTCTTCACAATAATATTCGACCAAGGTTGCTTGATGAATATCAAAAGATGCAATTTGGGTGGCCTCTGATCCGCAATTATGACAAATTTTCTTTTTTCCGGTTGCCGATCTTATTTTCCCAATAGGCCGAATTGTAGCTTTCCCTTTTGTCATGTTTGATTTACCTTTCCTCCATGCCACTCTTATTAATTGTCCCACCTATATGGTTCGATTACAATGGAATTTCAATGATTTTCTCTTAACAGAGAAGCATCCAGAAAGGCTGAAAGAATTAGAGCTCTTAGAGGGACAAAATTGAATGGCGGTTATAATATGTGGTATCATAAACTCATATGTTAAGGTTGTTCGAAGGAAATTGAACCAGGGACCAAATACTACAGCAAAAGAGCACCTTCAGGTGTTAAATATTGGCGTTATGACTGTGCTAAGGTCAAAGAAAGATAACCGAATTGAACTTTATGAATATAACCATAACACAGAAACTTTTCGGCTAGTAGATATTTTTGAATTCACGGATAGGTAAAGCTAAAGCTTGATGTATTAGCTCTTACCGTCAGCCTTAAGGACCTGTACAATTGGACACGGAGTAACTTCATTACTTCCATATAATTTCCCAGCCAGATCGTCTTAATACGTCAAACAGATTCAAGCTCGTTAGGTTCGGTTAATATTTCTGTATCAGGTAAATCCAATACTGGCGGGAACAGTTCAATTAAACTGCTGTATTTTTTTAAATAGATAATTCCTTTCTCCGAAGTTCTATACATACGTGTTATTTCAGATTCATCAATAAGACCTTTTTTCACCGCAGTCAATAAATATCTAGTTATCTGAGAATGTGAAACTCCTGCATCTTGCATTATGGTTGTTTGATACTGCCAATTCGAAACAGCAGATTTTAGTATGGAGGCTAATATATCGACGTCAGAACGATTCTTCATTCCACTCTTATACCGAACCCGATAAAAACTAGGATTGAAAATTAAAGCTCCTAAGACAGTAGAAAAGAATTGACAAGCCATTTTTACTGCCGATAGGTCATCTTCTATGCATATTCTTAACGCCAAGTCTGGATTCGTCACTCTTCATAAATAATTTTCACATAAGCGGTTTAGTAAAGATACTAATTAGGTGGAATTTATTCGAGGGATACAATATTGCACATCCAATGGAGGAATAATTTCAAACGATGAACCACATTCAAAACACATGGCTTCAAAATTATGTTGACTTAACACGATAGCGTTTGAACCGGCCGGTTTATATCAATTGAGATGTACTTACTTTACGCATTGAGTTAATTATTAACCCACTTCCTTTTCCTTGATTACGAGAGAAAAACTGATCTTTTACTCCAAAAAGAAACGATGGATAGTTATACCCGAATGCCTTAGATGTATAGCATATGACAAGAATACAAAGCTCACTTGTACATCAAAGTGAGTCAATTATTTTTCAGCAATAAAGTACTTCAGTTTCACCCGATATTCAATATTGTTTTTTTCCTAATTTTGGTAGCTATAGTTCAGAATCAGTCTAACCTTATGTGAAATTATTGTGGTCCATCTTTTTGTGAACATTTAGCATTTCGATACCATGAAAATTTTTTCCGCAAATGAGACATGACAGGATCTTGTCTCTATGTCCTGCCCTGGAGACTCCGGACATTTGAAATTATATAAATTAATCCTTCGGCCATCCATGTTAATATTTTATATCGGACAGCAACCATTAGTTATATGGGCACGTCAGATTTTTTAATATACTAGTTCGGTGGCTAATATTTTACTTGAAAAACGAATATTTTAAGATAGTCGAAGGACTGAAATCATGGTTGCAAGAGAAACTGAGGGTTATGAATATGACAAGAAGGTGCTACAAGACAAAATTGATTACCCACATTACCAATTTGACTGTTGCAGAAAAAACCGGGTTAGCGGTATCAAGAATTGGTAAAACATAGAAGCAATTCAGGATAGTGCTAGTTAGCCTGAACTTCTATTTTTGACCAATTCCTCCATCTGTCTGTATAATTCTAAATATTGCAATCCTTTATTTGTTGTCCTGTATACTTTATTCTCCTCATGGTGCTCGAGCAAGCCATATTCAATAAGCAATTGGAAGTATTGTTTTACTTGACCGTAAGAAAGGAACGCAGAGTACATTATTCGTGTTAGTGAGACTCCTTTACCTCCCAGAGCCGAACTCAAAATAACTACAATTAGTTCTGTCCGGCTGCGGTACTTCATACCATGCTCTATGCTCAGAAGCATGGAAGACAGTTCGTCTGTCGTGGGTTACCATTTGATCCGGCAACAGGTAAGATGGCCCCAGATGAAATACTTCAATCTGATCCCCCTGGTCTCCTGACTAAAGGACGATGTATTCCATTTCGTCCTGACAACAGAGATTTTATTCCTGATGCACCTTCAATAACCGTTCTTTCAGGTCCCGACGCAAAACAAGCCTATAACTGCATTTTCAGAGACTGGTATACTCAATGGTGCCTAATAGCAATTCATATACAAGGACAATACTCGACAGATGTAATATTTCTGCAATGAAGCCTGCGGTTGCCATACTTACGCCGGGATGGGATATTTCCATCAATCTAGACCATAAACCTTGATCAATAAATAGCCACAAACCCTCCTTATTTGTATTTACTGA
>DASWDL010000264.1:0-1619 GCA_036395315.1 Nitrososphaeraceae archaeon | reverse complement strand
ATGAGACCTGAGATTGCAGCTATTGGACTTAACCAATGGATATTTCCAATAATATCGGTAGGCTCGGCTATTCTTTTTGACAATAAACTCATAAAGCCTCTTGCCCATCTTGCCCTTTGCCTCAACATTATTTCAAGATTTGGAGGCTTTTCATCATAGTCTATGCAAAGTGGAGCAAAAGCTATCCTGTACTTATTTCTAAGAAGTCTAAAGGTGAGCTCATAATCATCCACCAAGTGGTTAGCGAACATCCCCTCTTTCATCAACACGCTCTTCCTAATTATATAACCAGTTCCTCCCAGACCACATCGTTTTTCTAGAAAGCTTCTTGCTGTCATATATGGGGTGGACCACAAATCTCCTTCAATTGAAAGTAGCTTGGTCAAGATACTGTAATCTCTATTGCTTGGCATGTATCTTCCCTGAACGGCTGCACAGTTACCTACAAAAAGTGGTAGCGCCTTTTCTATGAAATCGTATGATAACCTTCCATCTCCATCTAATATAAGTACGAATTCGCCCCTTGCCTGTTTAAGACCAAAATTAAGTGCAAGACCCTTTCCCGATTCTGTAGTCTTGAGTTCAAATGCCCTGACTCTCTTATCAGAATGGATGGCTTCTCTAAAGGTAAAGTCGGTGCAGTTGTGGCAAACTACTATAACCTCTATATCGCTGTAGGTTTGTTTCAAACATTCATTGATTGTTTTATTTATAACGCTCTCTTCATTCCTTGAAGGAATAATTATGGTGCATAGTTTGTTTACAGGAGAATGAACTATAATTGGTGATTTAAAATAAAGATTTTCCTCATCCCTCACAATTTTTGCAAATTCATTCGCATTAATGTTATTGCCGACTTTGTTTCTCAGATACAAATTTGAGAACTGCATTTGTTGCTGATGCCGCTTGACCCTGTTGAAGCCCACAAAATATGCTATAAAAATGAAAATAGTAATTAGGGCATATACCAGAATTATACCTAGAAGCGGCAGGGTGATATATGACAGGTCTACATCAGTATCTATTAAAAGCCCAGATTTAGTCACGGCTGAATAAAGAGTAGTACTAAGTACCAAAAGCCACAGCCCGATGAAACTAAAAACTAAACAAATCCAACGTCGTTCCGATTTCAAATTAGACTACGGTTTGGCTCGATCTTATATAATCATTCTTCGAGACGTTATGGAGAAGAATTTAAAATTAGGGCAATTCTAATTTTATTTCCTTATTTCAGGATAAACGGTAGAGTGTTACTCGTCACGTATCGGGAGGGCGTCATTTTTTTAGCAACTCATATTTCGAGAGATGAGTATAATTAACTTCTGAGGTCAGTGCTTATTGCCGAAAATCCCGGAGAAAAAATCTTCGAGTTGCTGCAAGATGTTAGAAGCAGGCTGAATATTGTACTCCTTAATTGCGGTTGCAATGTTACCATTTGGGTCCTCGGCATCGATAACTATTACTTTTGAAGGAGGCTCTACATCTATGAGCGCCTTGTATGCATCGTTGAGATCTTTTACGAAATCAGCAGTCCTTAAATTTCCTTGATGTACATATTTGATCACTGCTATTTTGACGCCGGTGTCGTCTGTGATCCTGGCCCAAAACACATTTTTTCC
>DASWDL010000263.1:0-3130 GCA_036395315.1 Nitrososphaeraceae archaeon | reverse complement strand
GGATCCTTTCAAGCCTAATGCCAGCATACTTTCCCACAATTCCTTGTCCTAGCGCTTGGCTCCAAAGAGATTTGCTTGTTCTGTCATACATCACAAGATTGCTGTTATAGAGTTTACCTGATGTTCCGAATTCTACTGATTGTCCATTCACAGTACGCTTGAAGACCTGATTTGTAAAGCAGAGAGGACAGTACGTGATAGCCACAGGAGTACTTCCCACATTGTCATTTACGATCTCGTGCCAAACTAGGATTTGAAGAGGATAAGCCCTAATATCGCCATTAATATTGACACCAACTACTTGATCAGAATTCTGCAAAAATTTATCCGCTTCTGCAGCGGGCACGAACTTTGGATTATCAATAGATGGAATGCCATCTGGGGGAGGTCCTCCACTGACTATCTTATCAAGCGGAACTATATGTTTGATAATATCATCGCCAACTTCACTACTACTAGTAATTGTCTGAGCTGTTCCTATGGAATTAGTTGTAAGAACAGAAACAAATTTTGTTACCGTTACTAAAGCTACAACTGCGCCAAATAGAATGACAAAAATAATTGTAGTATTTAGCTTTGTAGCTCTGGGTGATCTATTGATTCTCAATCCTAGATCCCTCTTGAAACTTTTGAACATCTTTTTTCTGTAGTTTTAATTCCTTGTGAAGCTTGTAAGCAGAAACTGTAGCGAAGACGAATACTATCCCTAAACCTATGTAAGAAAGTGGTCTCGAATATTGGATTAACGCAACTGACAATGCGCTACCAAACACTGAAGGGAGGTAGGAGAGTACCAATAACCAGCTACCACAACATCCTAATGGTACCAGCGAAAAGAATGAAAAGAATGAACTGACAGCAGTACTTCCTGAACCAGCTCCAAAGATTCCCTTTCTCTTCCTACTAAACCTACAACCCATGCTCTTGCCATAACTCGAGATAAAGATCTGTGCCCCAACTCCAATTGAAGTACCAATGATAATTACCGAGTTAAGAGCAAGGGCGGCGTTAAGTGCGGCAGCCGGGGGTAAGCTTGGTGTTGTTAATACCACGACAAGAAGATAAATGGCTGCAGTAGCTCCGCCCATTATCAGGCCCTTTGTTAAAGCCTTCTTTGCATTGCAGCTCAAATTTTTACGCATAGGCCTCTACCTTTAATATAGGACTGCATCTATTATTTATTCAAATCCGCCAACCGTTAAAGAAATAATTTAATCCTTAAAACTTTGACACAATAAATTTTCCGCCAATTAGCACAGAAAAGTGATGCGTCCATCTATGCTACTTAATTTTATTCATTAAATTTATAGCTTATATTTTATATTAGATAATTTGCATACTAACAAATAAAAAATGGTGAGTAGCTACTCTGTATATCTGCTCTATTTTTTCCTTGCAACAATAATGCATGTTTCCTACCAATTTTATTCGAGCTATGGTGTTTCTTTCTAGAATAACATTCAAACCTACCAAAATGAGCTCCTCGACTTCAGCTTACGTTATCCAGAGAAGTGGAATATTGCTGTCTATGATAAGCCTACCTGTCTTAAATTCGATACTTGCTATATAATTTTTAACCTCATTCCGCCAAGTAATAACTCTATTATTTCGATACGTGTGCAAGATTTAGAATCCGTGAATCTATTTGCCTGCGTGTGCAAAACACTGTCGAATTATGTTGACTGGAATTATAACTGGAATGACAATTATAAAAAAGTAAGTTTAATTAGCGGTAACAAAACAACTTTGGGAGCTGATCATCCTGCATGGCAAGCAGAATTTTCCAATAATGATAAGAGCTTCAAATCTTTAGTAGTATTTGCTATAAACGGAAAATTAGGCTATGTCTTTGAATTCCGAGCCTTAGTCCATAATAATATTTATGGAAGCAATTTGTCAGAGTTACTAGGTATGCTGAAGTCCGTTAGATTTTTAGACAAGTAATTTTTCATCGTCGCTTGCTAGGTAGTAAAGTATCAGGAAAGATTATTGTATGCCATCCCTTGGCAAAATGTGATTTAAAAGCTATAATGTATACCAAAAAAGGTCTTCTGAGGATCGATATTAATGGAACCGTCCAAGCAGTAGAAATCGTGAAGCATACTCTTGTAAGACAATGTGGATCAAGTTTCAAGTGACGGCAGCAACACAATGACAATTACTCTGGTTCTGCAAAAGTTAATTTGCAATTCTTCATTAATGAGTTACTCGTCGAATAATATGCCCAGATTAGAAGTACTATTGATAATAGTCGCATCGGTGTTTGATAATTTGATAAGAAATTAGAAGCAGTCACCCCTGCTGCACCTAAGGTGGACGCAAGGAAAAAACCTAATGAAGAACAGCTTGCACATGTGCTTGAAAGCACACCTATTGAAGAACCGGAAAAAAAAGAAGCTGTTTTTATCTTCAATTTTGTGTGTTTAAAAATATATACATTCATGCTGACCACTATACCCAACAAGATTGAAGTTATAATTGCGAGAGCAAATCCAACTACTGCGTCATCTGGTAAATAGAAAATTACTATGGGTGTAAAGAAAAGTAACTGATCAAAAATGCTAGAAACTATCCAGAATACTAGTGCTGTTATGGATGCCATCATTATGTACTGCCACTTTGAAAAGACCATCATGAATGAAAGAAAGAATGAACTACGGGATCGAGTTGGTGATGCCGGATTTGATGTTCTATGTTCTTCGTTCATTTGATACTAACTCCCTGAGATTCTTTTATCTAATATCGCTTGAAATGCTGGAAACGGATACGCTCCTAGCAAGACTTGAGGATCTGAACCATCATTTTTTTCTATTATAAATGTGGGTGT
Source organism: Nitrososphaeraceae archaeon (assembly GCA_036395315.1). Classification (GTDB taxonomy): domain Archaea; phylum Thermoproteota; class Nitrososphaeria; order Nitrososphaerales; family Nitrososphaeraceae; genus TA-21. The sequence continues at coordinate 303 of DASWDL010000263.1, read as the reverse complement.
TCCTTGGAATCCTGATTTATATGCAAAAGCCGTATCATTTTCAACTGTTGATTTGTATTTCTGATTGTCAAGACATGAATTGAATTTCACTGTATCCATTCCAGATATCCTTGATGCAAATTTTTTCAAATTGTCTACACTTGCCCAACCAGAATTTTCATCACCTTGATTGCCGTATAATATTTCGTAAAAACTCCAGAACTTCCCTTGGTCATTGGCACATTGACTCGCCATAGCTGCACTCATCGAATCTGGCCCATGAGTTACAAAGTGCTTGAATAACAAGTTTATTTTGCCTGTTTC
>DASWDL010000262.1:0-10915 GCA_036395315.1 Nitrososphaeraceae archaeon | reverse complement strand
AAGAGGTGCAAAGGTAGTTCTAAGTCAAGGGGAGGCTGTAAAAGCAACTCTGAAAGCAGACAAACCAACTTCAATGAACAAGGTTTCTTTCTCTGCCAAAAGCATTAGTATGAACCCATTTACGAATACGGTTGTGCCATTAACAGTTGAAGTATATGAAAGCGACAAACTTGTCGGAAGCGAATCATTTATATGGTCACTTGGCCCCGATTTCGAAAAAATCAATGTGGACATAAATAATAGTCCAAAACTCGACGAGAGATATAAAATGCTTATACGATATGACCTTTTTGAAGATAATACGGTAAATAACCCAATTCAGGTAGATACTGAAAGCATAAAGGTTAATGGTGGTAATGACGGAATAGATGTACATGGCAGAGTGAGCATGGTGTTCTCTAATTTGGGAAGCTCATAAGAAAATATATTAAAAAAATAGCTGGGTTGGACTTTACTATTGGGAATTCGTATTGTTGCTAGATGTAGCAGCGTTTGAAGTTATACCCTTGCGGAGTGCTTGAATGCTTACTGACTTTAAGGAGGTCAACTACTACATCATCATTTGTACCTTTTTTCCCTTTGTGTATATGCGCTCCAGTAGCGTCAGTTATCCGAGTTACGTCATTTTCCACGTCAACAAATCGTTTTTAGACTTAAAATTAATGACACCTTCAGCGCTTGTCGTTACTGGTGGAACTTCGTTATTTCCTCGCATTTTTGCCCTACAATCTTCATTCTGTGCGTACGGATTATTAGTCGCAGTAAGTACTAAGGATGCTTTTGCCACTCCTAGTGCAATCAAACATACTTTTTGCATCTACTTCATAGACTCTTTCTAAACTTTAAACAATATTTAGCCTTTTTTTAATATGTGATATCTAATGTGACCGTTCTGGTTATCAGAATGGTTTTTCTGTTCTCTCACGTTTTGTTGATGTATTGATTCACCATTATTTTTATCTCTAACCCAGAGCCATTTCTTTTTGACAAAGAATACAAGCAGCCCTATTGCAACGCATGCCATCATGATCATTACTAATACAAATCCAGTAGGTGAGCTGTCAAGTCTATCTAGATCTATACCGTTCATTCCATAGATCCCTGATATTAGAGTAAGAGGTAATAAGATAACAGTAAAAATAGTAAGTACTCGCATAGTATCATTGATTTGAAGCGATACTCTTGCCACGTATAGCTCGCGTATAGAGTTTATAGTACCTTCGTAACTTTCTACAAAATCAATGAGCTGTGAAATATTGTCGTAAACCATGTCGATGTACTTTATCTCCTCCTTATCATGTTCGTTATGAACTAAAAAATTTATTATATTTCTAACGCGCCAAAGGTGTCTTCTCAGTATTATTGTTTGTCTGGATAATGCGTCAATCTCATCAAATATTACCTCTGATGGTCGGGCGAATGATCTCCGTTGATACTCATTTACAGATAATTCCACGGCTGTCAAGAGTTGCTCGTATATGCCAATTATTTCAGCTAATATGTTATAGTATAATGCGTCTATCTGCGCTTCCTTAATCTTTTTATTTTTTACTTTTAATAGCCTTTCCACTATCTCTTTGAGATTAATTTCGGAAGTGTGAGCTGTTATTAGCCAGTGTCTACTAAGGAACATATAGATACCTTCGGTTTCGAGTGTTTTAGGATCTTTATTTTTCATGTCTAAAACTACTGTAAATGTATGATTGTCCAAAATACGGATTTCTGGTTTCTTTGATTTGTTAAAAAATGTCTCCAAAGCTTCAGGATCTAGAGCAAATTTATTAGCTAATTCTGTCATTTCTTCATGATTCGGGTCTGCCAAGTCTACCCATATATTATAGCCATTTCCAAGATCGTTAAGTGAACCGTCACTTTTCACTTCATGTTCGTTGTACGATATGATAGTTTTCAAAATACTTATTTGTTAACCCTGTGATAATGTAGACAATAAGGTATAAAATGAGTGTAGCTGTAAGTTTTGTCAACTAAATTTGGGGCTAGTTGAAGAATTGATACCTGATTGACCAAAGATCTCTTTGTAAGCATTTTCTATAATTTTAAAATATTCAGTAGTTTGCATCGTCTCTTTGCCTGTCGCTTTGTTTGACGTCACATTAACTAGATTAAAGTTAGGCGTGTCATTCGGAACAAAACTCCATTCCCAAAACGCTAAACCCCATATCCCAATTTCCTTGAATTTTCCAACTATCTTGTTCGCTTGAGCTTGATTTATGTCACTCAATGTTTCATCTATTGTCCAAATCAATTTGCCCTCTTCATTATAAGTTGCAACTCGCTTTACGTTGTTCCATTCTCCAATGTATAAAGGAACACCAGACATTTTGCTTGTATTTTCGAAAAGCTCTAGTTTGTCACTCTGATATCCATCAGATGGTATTCCGTATAAAGAAAATTTGAAGATTACATTCTCTTTATTTTGAGGAGTCATCTTAGCCAGATTTTCAGCGTTTACATTAATAGGACTCTTAAGATCTATTGGAATATTCATGCTATAAATGATAGTCTTGTTCGTAAGTCTTCTTAATTCATCTGTCATGAATGAATTGTACTTGCCTATCTTTAACCACTGATTTGGATTATGAACCTGAGGTTCACTCAAAATTTCATATCCAAGTGTGCTTGGATGTTTATCAACAATACTAACTATCCTCTTTAAGAAGTTTAATTGAAGTGTCCAACCATCAGTTCCATTTATGCTTTTGATTGATCTGTCCCACCACTTTGTCCACCACACCTGTGCAGCGGTTGACTTTGCTGTTCCTCCGCCATCCTGTGGATAGAGGGTGGTATCAGTAAAAAGATATGATGGGAAGCCAGTACCACGACTAGGATTCAACCACGATGATGTGTGGAACTGATGATTGTCATAGATAAGTTTCAATCCGTATTTGTCTGCTGTATTTGCTACGTCTTCAATTTCCTTAAGGAAGGCACTTGAATTTCTTACATATGATTCCCAATAGAATCTGTATCGAACATGATCAATAATATTCGCCTTTGAAAGTTCCTTGAAACTGGTATCATAGTAATTATCAGGGACGGGAAACTTGAAGTCTCTTGATTGTGGCATACTCGTGTAGTATCCTCTCATATTGACACCAAGATGAGCATTATTGCTGTCTTGCGTGGTTTCGTTATTCATATTTTTGAGTGATTGGTTTGTAGTAGGAACTTGTTGAGCGTATATGGGATTTCCGTATTGATTATTTAAAATGTACAAACTCGTGATAACTGCGAAACAAAGAACAGTAAATGTTAGTATATACTTGTTCAGATTAGAGTCATACCTCCTAATTATCCAGATCATAGATTTATCTGAATGACAAGTATTTGGAACATTCTGAAGATGATTCTTACTTATTGATCCTTAAGTGACACTAGTTGACAGTGATACACCTTCCTTTCATAGTAGAATGTTAGAAAATATCTTTAGTAATTTATTAATCTGAGTGCAGATCTAGCAATAATTTTTCTGGTGGGTATCTTGGGGTCATCGTGGTCTGTCTGCTTCTGTTAATGCCAATCCAATGCCTGCTACGTATCAATGTGTCTTTCGCACTTATAGGACGTGTGGAGCGACCATTTTAGCCTGACAACTTTGACATCTGAACTAATTGGCCCAGCAAAAAATAAAAGTTTCAGTAGAGTTTCAATTTCATTTAATTTCTGTGTCATTTGGAAATAGTTATGTGGTGAATATACTCATAAACCCTTTTTTAATGTCCTCATATTAGTTAGTGGGCGAAGAAGACAATTGCAAATATTCGACGCCCTGATTATCTGGATAGTAACAATAATAATCTCTACCATAGCAACCAAATTGCTTGGTCCAACACGAATACGAATTAAGACCTTAAATAAGAGTAATTATTCTATCGTTTATAATTAATAGAGTATTTTATTATGCAGTTCTTACATTGTATTATATCGAAAATAGTAACGACCCCACAACAAGGCACAATTGTAGTAATAGGTGAAGTGGCATTGATTTTTTATGCTGTTTTCTTACATATTCTTTGTTTTCTAAATTATTCAAAGTTTTATTCATGTTATATATGGTAAGCACCGATACAAGGCTTACTAGTAAAGGATTTACCCAGCCAGCATTTGAAATGTAGTAAACAATCCACGAAATGATACTCATCGTTCCTGCCAAGATCATTGCCATCTTAACGGTGTTTTCAGCCCCTATCACAATCGGAATTGTTTTACGGCCCGCTGCTCTATCTCCAACGACATCCGCAACATCATTAAAGGGGGAAGTAATGAACACCATAATGGCGAGTAAGAGTGACGAATAAAGAATATTCGTTACTAGGGTACTAGAGTTTAAACTCATACGGACATTTGCATTCCAGTAAGAAGTTGACCCTAGGCTAATACACAGCATCATAGCTCCTGCAATAGAAAGTGTCTTTACGAGAAATCTATCCTTAAACGCAATTTTTGGAACAGAATATAAGATGCCTATGCATGCAAGTGACAAAGATATGGCTAAGGTGAAAATATTAAAAGTAACCAGCGATAATGCCATTCCTAGACAATTAGTTCCTATTATGAAGATCCATGCTTGTAGTTTTGATACTTCTCCTTTCGGAATTGGTCGATTCTTTCCATTTGTTCTATCAAGGTCAGCATCAACCAAATCGTTAAAAACATACATGCCTACAATTATGAAAAATGAGCTGAGTGGTAATGTAACTACCCGTAATAAAGTATCAGTAAGTCCTGTCAGTGAATATGTGCTAGTAAAAAAAGTGCCTGGTATGCAAAATAAGCCAGCCAAAGTCGCCATAGCATAGATGATCCCCCATCTCTTACGACAATTCAGCAAAACAAATTGCGATGTTACAAAAGTCCTGATACTTTCCACGACATCTACCTTTTCGCTCTTTTGACCTACATAATCCTCAATAACTTGGGCCATAAAGGTGAGCGATAAAAAATCCCTTTTATTGTGTCTGGCGCGAAATTTGGCTGATTATGGTCAATATTCTCATATCTGTCTGTTATCACGCATTATTACTCCTGTCAAGGAGAAAAAGAATCTTTATTAGCGCTATTGGACTACCATGAGGTTGGATCCGTATTTCTAATTCTCCTTTTCGTTTGAAATGTGCAAATCTATACTGAATTTATTTTATCGGCATGCCAGAATTTTTCGTGCTCGATTCTCTCCTCATCTATATAGTATTTCAGGTTGCAAAAGTTGCATTTGAGCAGCTTTGGTTTTAATGTTGATCTCGTACCGATTTCTGGTTTCGTCCTCGATTTCTTCAAGAGAGCGTGTCTGGTATGCTTAATCTTCCCGATAATTTTTTTCTTAGTTTTATTACTATCCATTATTTCTTGCCGCGATATTGATATGTCAAACATTTCTGGCGATATTTGCAACTTATTTCCAAAAAGGAAAGTGACCCATTGTGTTAGGGTATGTTTCCAATCATAATCATATCCTTGCATACAGACTGATTCGTCAATCATTTTAGTATATTTTATTTTTTGATTTGTTCTTATAACGTAGTCAGAGTTCAAAAATATTGCAAATTCACTATTGCTGTCATCTGTCCATAATTGTATGCGTGGTTCAGCCATTTCTTATAATTTTGCTCTGTTAAGAATCTAATTTATAGAATTTAAGTTTTCTTTATCCTTCTATTTAGATCATTAATAAAACAGTTAATCAAAGCTGCCTTCTCTGCTTACGGATAAATCTGTCTGTCAATTATAACAGTTCGGCATTAGCCCCTATCGGAAGAAATTGACTCCAGACCTTTTAACCAGTCATTGAATCTCTAGTATAACAAGGTGAGGGTAGGGAATAAATTTCTAAATTGGAGTGAAGATATGGTCAAAAATTTTCATCTGAAGCAAAGGCCCATGAACTACCAGACCAAGTATGAAATGGAGATTCAATGAAATGGCTATTTTTTTACAATATTGATTCCCTTCTTGGCTAGCCTAAAGTTGGCGGGCTTGTGACTCAGCAGTTCAATAGCTATTTAAGTTCGGCAAGAAAGTTCCTCCCATATCCTTACCTACATTTCCAGCTCCTGATACAATTTATTTCCTCAGTAGAGAATTAGCTATGTAATCAATATAGAATTAGCTAAGTAATTTTCTAAATCCTAACTCGAATAATTTAGAAAAGGACTTAATCATACATGTCAAACATAATTTAATGAGTGAAAAATCTCAGTATACCTCTTCTAAAGCTTTTGTTGCAGGTTTAGCATCAGGTTCCATAGCGATAGGTGTGGCACTACTATTAAGGTCGTTTATCGGATTTCCGTTCATTCCCGAGCTTGCCTCACAGACATTATTTTCAATCACTCCAGGAGCCATCAAATCGCAAGCCGTGGAGAACTTCGGTCCACTCGCTAAATATTCTGCCTTTATAGCCTCCATAGTTATTAATTTTGTATTATACGGCATCTTTGGAATAATTGCCGAAAAGTTTCATAATCGATTTCATTGGAAAGGTTACGTAGCAAGAGCGTTACAATCTTCACTGGTAGCTTATATCATTATGCTAATCATCTCTATTTTGCTATTAACTGTAATTCATACACGTACCGGCGGAAGTACTTCTTCTGTTTCTGTAACTGCGGTTTCACTCATATTGCCCCAAATACTCTTTGGATTCATTTATTCTGTGATATTAAGTGGCATTAAACCGAAATTGGGAGAACAGATTGGACCGACATCAGATAATATTAGAAAGGACAATAGTAGAATGGCGTTCCTACGTTTAGTAACTGTGTCAGCTATAGCAATACCCATATTCTATTTTGGATTGAACCGCTTATTCTCAGGGCAGCAACAAGAACAAGAACAAGAACAAGGATCAACGCCTCCTACAACTCAATTCATATCTCCGGCACGGTCTAGGCCAGCTGGATTTGAAGACCCTATGTTAACCACGCTCCTGAACTCCGAATTAACTCCAACCTATATCTTTTACAGAATCGATATTAATCCAATTGTTCCAATAGTTGATGAAAAAACCTGGAGTCTTTCTGTTAAAGGTCTAGTCGATAATCCTCTGACGATTAGTTACGAAGAACTGAAGAAGATGCCCTCGGTAGAACAATACGCCACATTAGAATGTGTGAGTAATAAGATTGGAGGTGATTTAATAAGTACTGCATTGTGGAAGGGAAATTCTTGATAGAGCTATAGTAAAGGGAGGGGCAAAATACATTGCATTCAGATGTTCGGACAGCTATGATGTAGGTATACCACTTGACAGAGGCCTAATGGACGGAACCATGTTGGCATATGATATGAACTTAACTCCTTTGACAACAAAACATGGATTTCCTGTTAGAGCCATTGTGCCGGGTCTGTACGGAATGATGAATCCAAAATGGATTACGGAGATAGAGCTTGTAGACGGGGTTTATGAAGGCTATTGGCAGAGAAATGGCTGGACTAATGACGCCGATATTCACACTGTTAGTACCATAGTCATTCCCGGAATGGCGCAGTTAAGAGACAGATTTAGAAAATTAGATGAGACGCCAAACGTAATACCAGGTCAAAAAGCACCAATAGCAGGTATTGCGTTTGGAGGAGATCGAGGTATCTCAAAGGTTGAAGTAAGCACCGACGGTGGTGTAACTTGGAAAGCTGCTCTAATTAAGGAGCCGCTTTCAAAATATACCTGGGTTCTCTGGACAGCAGGATTTGTTCCAGCAGACAAAACTACTTACAAAATAATTGTGAGGGCAACTGACAAAACCGGACAGATTCAAACAGCAGAAGTAAAAGACCCCTTTCCAGATGGAGCAACCGGCTACCAATCAGTTTCCGTTTAAAGAGAATGAATAAAGACGAATTATTTAACCAATATTCACAAAATTTTACTGTTGGATATGGAATCCTTATAAAAGATGATTCTAAACAGGATATTATGGAGTACAATAGAAATATGAATTTAATTGTGTTGAGCTCGGCGATACTGTCTTTGATGGTTGTAGCAGTAGTGAATAGTCCTGGGTTTGTCTTCGCGAAGCAAAAATTTACGGGGACTATGACAGGTGGCGAGGAGGTTCCACCAGTAAGCACAAAGGCAACGGGTCTCGCGACCTTTACAACACAGAATAATGATACGTCTATAAAATACAAACTCAACATTACAGGCTTATCTGACGCAACAGGAGCCCATATTCATAGCGGAAAAAAAGGTGAGAATGGTGACGTGATAGTTGACCTTCTAAAGAATAGTAAACATAACCCCACGAAAATTGGAATGGCAATAAGAGGGAATATTACTGACTCATCTCTAACTGGACCTATGAAGGGTAAAACAGTAGGGGATCTAATTTCTGCGATGAGTAGCGGTGATACGTATGCGAATGTTCACACCCAAAAACATACAAAAGGTGAAATTAGAGGACAAATAGAGATGTCAGAAGCAGCAAGTTCTAATGCAACTAGCGCAATGAGTATGAATGAAACAAGTGCTATGAACGCAACAGGGTGATTTTAACCCGTATTTTTTCGTTTAAATTCGTTGTGTTTAAGCCAGCCAACATTAAATTATTGATGTATCTATAAATGTCGTTAAAAATTTAGCCTAATTTTTTAAGATCTATCAGTAATAATAATTCGCTAGCCTTAATTACCGAATGACCAATAATTGTAATTGTCGGTAGTAAAGAAATTAGGTGGCACGACTCTTGTAAAAACGTATGATGGTTACTCCAAAAAGGAACGAGAAGCTACTCAGTCCGACGGTTATGTTCGTATTACCAAAAAGGAGGTCATCAAAAATACGAACCCTAAAAGCGTTTATTGGAAAATCTATTGGAGCCAGTTCTTAGCCTCTCTATGCAGTTCTCTAGCCTCTTCGCCATATGCAGGAATGCCATATTGTCCCATCTTGAAGAGTTACTTCAACGAAAAAATACGATAATCCATTGGGAAGCAGAGTAACATCACTCGATGATTTAGTTATATTGCCACCATGAGTTTTCAACAAATGAAGCTGGCATAGTCCATCCTTGCCGTTATTGTGGTCCATAATCTATCCCCCTATTTTCTCTTTTTCTTGATTCGTCCCTGTAAATATTCTTGTCGAGATCTTCCTTGTAAATATTCGAGTTGTTATTTCGAGGCCTCCATAGGTCGGAAGAAATCCTATGGCCAACCATCCTATGATGTCAATTAACTCCATGCACAAAAAATGGTCATGTCCAGTAGATATTCCATTGTCAGCTATATTGTTTAGTAATCATATTACTTTATGATAACAAATCTTCAGCCATGTTCTTAATGTCAATGTCCCAAACATTGAGAGGATCTGTTTCGATGAAATAAATTCAGGTCCATTCTTATCATATTCGCATTCAGAATCGTTATTTGCGGATTCTTATTGGGTATTTTAATAGAAAATTTATGAATGGACCGTAAAACGTTAGTATGAACCTAAAGTAAAGCTCGTCGTTAATCACAAAAGGTGAGGTCAATATTTACGCAATACATATTAAATCATTCGAGAATTGTTATGCAGAGGGTTATGAAAATAATTAGTGGCGGACTCGTTTCAATCTTTCTAGTGGCTGCTATCTTTACTGGCAATGCTTCAGTTGCTTCATTTGCGCAGTCTAGTCAACCGAGTGGTGGTGAACCGATTAATGGGGTGGTAATGAAGGGTGCTTTTGTAAATATGAAACAGGATGATAATGGGTCCCCTTCAGCCCCAGCAAATTACATTGATGATAGCTTAAAAATGATTTCCGAGGCGGGCTTAGATCATGCCAGATTTTTGTTTTATTGGGAGGCTTTTGAAAAGAATCCAGGGGCGTTTATGAAGGAAATACAGGAAGTTGCAAAAGCCGGTGACAAATACGGAATAAAAGTAATTTATGATAATCATCAATGGCACACTTCTTCATGGCTTGAAAGTAAAGGTACAGGATTTCCTTGGTCTCTTTTTGAGGGCAATTCCCAATATTCCAAAGGCGGGGGAGGCAACACTCCGGATAAAGCAGCCCAACTGTTTTGGAGCGACTGGTGGAATAGGTCTGTAAAAGACAAGCAGGGAAAGGATGGCTGGACATTAATGGCCGAATTTCTTAAAGGAATAGTTAAGGCAGTTGATAATCACTCAAGCACTTTAGGCTACGAGCTCCTTAGTGAACCTCATGTTGACAATGTGGCCCAGTGGGCGAAGATAGGCGCGTTCAATAGCTTTATGACCGCAGAGTTAAGAAATGCAACCGATAAAACGATCGTCTACAGCATGAATGTCCCTGTGGATTTGAGTAGTCCGATTAAAATTACATCTGATAATTTAGCAAAGATGGCTCCTTCAAATAAGCAGAATGTCGTATTCAAAATAAGTGTCTACGGAGTCCCTGATAGGGATGCCTACCAGAAGGAAAGATTTGATACCTTCTTGAAGACAAAAGATCTAACTGGAGTGCCGTTGTACATAGGAGAATGGAACAATGTAGTAAGAACGAAGGAAGGAGGTGTTTTCAAACTGAATCCAGGTTTAAGTGAACTCACACAAGAAAATGCAGGTAAGATATTAGAAGCATTTAAGAAAGTTGGGGTATGGGGTACTGCCTTTTGGAAGTGGGATTATAAGGATGCATCTACTGCCAGCTTCAACCTAGTTCTAGACACAAACGGGAAATTGGTACCAACCAAATACCTAGGCATATTAAAAAATGCAGTAGCTACAATTTATGGGAAAAACGTTAGTAATAGCACAGGAGCTGGGGCCTTAACATAAAATTCACTATTTGCGACTAGCAGTCTAGCAGAAACATTTTTTTACCAATTTTTAGTCTGAACCTCGAATAGGAAAAAGTGAATTTGATGACTGATAAGTTGATGTTGAAATTGTAAGTTTGTACCGCAATTTCCTTAACCCTTGTAA
>DASWDL010000261.1:0-2110 GCA_036395315.1 Nitrososphaeraceae archaeon | reverse complement strand
AATACTTGAAAAACCTTCAGTGCCATTTCAGGATTTTGTTATTAGAAAACAAGTTGGTCTATCAATTGAAGATCTCACCTCTTATGCAAAGTGAGAACTAACGAATCAGGCTACAAATATAATTTACTTTGTTATAGTAATAACCAGTTATGATCCGCAATTACAACACACTCAGCCGCACGTCGATGCAGTTGCCGCACGAAGAATTTCGAGTTAATGTTCCCAAATCAAACCCCTGGCATGTGTTTATTCAGATCAACGAGGATGTGGCGAAGGTATATTATCTGGTTGTTAATAACGTTATCTCCAATTCGAAGGAGATTTCTTTAGAAGAACTCGAACGAATACTAAAATTTAAGTATTCACTTCCTACGAATATTGTTCATGACTTTATTCGATTTATAATAGTTACTGTGACTAAAGACATTGAATTTGAAACAATTAATAATATTTGTAAGCCCGTAATCTATAGGAAGCCAATGCAGAAATTAAGTGCTGTTGGCCCATGTTCAAGATACACGCCTAAGCCAAAATGATAACTAGCTATCAAAACCAACAACCGTTGTTGGTTTTGATCTCTTTCGGATTGCTAGCGGCAGAATTGTGGAAATGTGGCAACAATTCAGTGTTGGTACTTGGTAATAATTAGCCGATGGAGTTCGCCAATACATAATAGTAGACGAGAATATCAAAACATAAAAAAACATTAAATTAAACCGATGGGCCAGTTTGTCATGCACGACGAAGCCCTTCATTTCTGTGGTCCTATACAGATTGCTTCGAGTCTTTTTAGCCTGTTATCTTTTTCCTCAAGGCTAAGCGTCCTGTCTTGAGAAAGCGTCTTTTTCTGATTTTCGTGCTCGAAAATAACGCTTTGTCCCTTCTAGTCCCTGTCAACAATTTTGTATTTTCCATTTGAATCCTTTAAGTATATTTTACTCATATTAGCATACATATGCCGATATGACATTATTAAAGTTGTCGTATTTCTGTCAATATGCTTATATGCTTCCTGACGTAACAAGATTAATTGTCTGAAGAAACTAGAACAACTTTGAGAATGCCAAAGGCTCTCGTGAAACAGATGAAACAGTATGCCTTAAACCATGATTCAACTCTTACGGCCGTAGCAATTCAAGCCTTCAAAGAATTTCTAAGTAAAAAAGAGAAATGACAGATATTTAGAGAGGGGGTGATCGATCAATGCCGTACGAATATTATCACAATGAGAATAAGCCCCCAAAAGAAGCGTTAGACGAATCAGTTAAAATCAAAAAATTGTTGAGTATTTAAGAAAAAATAAGGATATCCGATCCGACCGCTCAGAATGGACTCAGTAATTGAGAACCGAACTGCGTCGAGTTATCCATCTGTGCCAGAGATCTATCTAGGCCAACCTGTGTAGCATTTTCACTTGATATATTTTGAGCGGTTTGCTTATTTTCAGCTTTTGTAGCATCACAGCCTTTGTGGCTTTTTTCGCAATGTTTTTTCTTGGCCAATGCCGAGTTGTCAGCAGTTATCAGGGCCGATATGGTCAAGGCTGTCATCATTCCGATGGATAGGACAACCAACATCGCCATTTTTATCTGCGTATTCATGGCTAGATGTCAAGAACATAGTATAAACACGCTGTGAAAAATATGAGGGTTCTTTTGCTCTGGATAAAACTGTTAAAACTATAATCACTTATTCTTTCTACCTGTTTTAGTACAAAGTACCATTCCCTCTCTCATCAGTAATCTCTTCCTGAAAATCTCCAGATAGATTCTAAAGCCTTGGTGAAGAACTATGTCACGAAGTAAAAATTATAAATGAAATCCATTCTAGTTTTTCGCACGATTCTTCCTAACCGGTGAATCGGGCAAATTCACTCTGGCGAGTCATGTGGTAGTGACTCACTAGGGTTTTAAAGCTTAACCGCTGCTCTCCTTCCCTGTTAATCGAGTCTTATGCTATTAGTCGAAACCTCTTTTTTTCTTCAAATTTCAAACCTAGCGAGTTACAGAAACGACTTCTCTATTTATGAAATCGTGGAATGCTGGATCAAACCATTTTTCCATTTCAATAGTTCTTTGCCATATTTCCATTAATTCTCCTTGCTTGAACG
>DASWDL010000260.1:0-6810 GCA_036395315.1 Nitrososphaeraceae archaeon | reverse complement strand
ACTGCTGCATCACAGTTGTTAACTCATCTACTGATATTGGCTTTTTAAGGATAGCCTTTATTCCATCTCGTACAAGACTTTCTGCGTCTTGCCCATCTAATGAAGAGGCGGTTAATACGATAAGGGAAGTTAATCATTAATTTTTTAAATATAATCCAATTCAACTCTCAATTTGCTTTATGATAAATAAAACCAGATAATGCAACATCTAATGACTTCCAATGCCAACACCTTCAACTGGACCTTCAGGTGAATTCATAATTGTTTATCTTTGACTTCACTTAATTCTATGTAGAAATGTTTAACACGCCTACCGGCACTTTTTATTTTATTCCAGTTGATAATAGCACTCTCAACTGATATGTTTTCATAATGGAATATAGTTTTTCCATCATCAGATTTCATCATTTCCTCTGAATCTGCGTGTTTCAATTCATATTTTTCTTATTTTACACGAATCGCCACATGGTGTTAAGGACAACCTTCCATTTTCTGGATGTAATAGCCTTTTTCTCTAAATCTTTCTCAACCACGCCAGGGGCTTCTTGTATATGGCAGAATTGGCACTCCTCTTGTGTTATTTTTTGTTCTCCTTGATCTACACTGTTTAGGTATTCTTTCCCATATTCGATAGCCTTGCTTTGGGGAGTGGATTCTTCAACTATCACGTCAAAATGCATTATCCTCTCATCCTTTTTTGTAACGTATGTATCATATAGCGACAATTGCATATCTTATCATAATTTTTAGTTCAAAATAATATTTTAGGGTTATACAAGAGTTAGTCCCATTCCTGAATTAATGATTCCATAATCTATTCAAACCTTATCCCCGAGTACTAATACTTTGACTTATCATCATAATTGTCGTTCCCTAAAAAAGATAGTGGACTAATTATTCAACTGTCTATTGCGCATAAAAATATATATCTCTATGTCTCGTAATGTTAATTTAGATTTATAAACATGAGATGCATATCCAAATGATAAAGTTCGAATTAAAACTCGACTTCAGATATTCATTAATTGCTTTTAGATCGTTTGATCTCTGATGCAGGTCAATATAGCGAAAGTACTGCGATAACTACACAACCCGCCAGCAATAGTGAATAGTATGCTTACCTTAACAAATAAAAACACTGACGGGCCAACGACATGCTAGCGCTGACCCAATCAGAGGAATTTGAAATGTCGCGACTTACGTTGGGAGAAGTCGCTGCTCAAAGACTCAAAGAAATAATTTATAATTTTTACTCTGTATGGCCATGGCTCTTATCTTTGTCTATCTCCATGCCGATTCAAAGCAGCTTGGACTGTCTTGAATCTTGCGGGGTGGTCTCTGATAATAAGCACATCGAGACTTTTGAATGCCGGCAGCTATTGCTACTGCTAATTAATGTACCCTTGCGGAAATGAAAAAGCACTAGCCCTGATATAGTAAATCAGAGTTCCCCTTCAGCAGTTATTCGGCCCTAAGGAAAAACCCTGAGCAGCAGAATATTTTATAATTCTCACTGCCTCTCCCTCTTCTAGGTGCGGTCGTTGCTCAGGTATCTTGAGATTTTTACTTGATAAGATAAACTATATCGTATCGCGTGACCGGGCCCCCCATTCCAGGATTTAATTCAGAAAATGATGATGACAACGCAATTCCAGTCGGAAAAAAAGATATCGGGAGAATAATTGATATTATTCCAAGCTTCAGTTGTTATTTCAATGAAGCAGTACTTATCATTAGCAAGAACATAGAACCACCTGAGCTCCTTGTCTTCGGTCATAGAAAATCTCAAACCAAGCTCTTTAGTCTGTCGATCAAATTCCGCATCCGCTCTTAAGGTGTCTGTTATCTCTTCAATAACCTGGCTTCCTACGATCAGATCGTACTCCTTTTTGACAATTTTTCTAATCCAGTTTTTGAACCTGTTTCCTTCTAAAGGTAAAATTTCCAAATGGTCGCACCTTCTCGGACCCATAAAGGTATAATTAAGTAGGTTTTGGGAGGTAAATTAAATGGGAGAGCCTGAACCAACCAAAAAAGAAGCTGAGCCTTTGCAGATTTTCACAATGACATATCTGACCATAGAAGAGATTAAAATGCGAGACAAACAAGAGGCTCTGAATGCTCTGTACCCTTCAATGATGATTGCTAATAACATAAGTTTCGATACTGTCAATTGTGATTGCTGTAAGGATGATTCAGCAGCAAAGGTTGATGGCGAAATAATGAATATTATTAATTCAAGTGTTGAGGAAAGTGAGAAAAGAGGACGATACTGGATCTGTAAGAATCCCAATTACAAGGGAATAGTTCCAAGACTTTTACAACAATTCAGAGATGAAAGATCTAGACGACAAGATCTGGGTAATGAACCAATGCAGCTTGCTTTAAAGAACCTAATTAATGGCTGTTATGGTATATTTGGAAGTAATTTCTTTGAATTTGCTGATTATAGGGTTGCTGAGTTAACAACAGCTTATGGAAGACAAGCGCTACAATACATGCAGCATATTGCAAAAGAAGTTTATGATTTTAGTATTATATATGGCGATACTGATAGCCTATTCGTTACTGATGTGAAGAGAGAGAATGATATTATGAAATTCATTGCTGAATGTTCAATTCTCTTGGATATTGATGTTGAGGAATCTGATGTTTACAGTAGGTTTCTAATTACCAAGAAGAAACACTATATCGGAATTCCTTCTGATCAAAGTAAAGACCCGATAATTAAGGGTATGGAAGGAATCAAGAGTGATAGGCCTCTGTGGCTTAACAAAATTGAAAGACAATTTGCTGAAGATATTAAATATGGCAATGATCCAGGTTTAAAAATTGTAAACGAGTACAAATTGATGGAATCAGGTCTGGTGCCATTGGAAGAATTGCAAGTTAAGCTAACACTTGCAAGGAATCCCGACGAATATCCTAAAAACTCATTACAAAGAATAGTAGGTACAGAATTAGATTCACATCAAGGTGACGTGATCAAATATTACAAATCTAACGTTGTAGGAGGAGGCAGTTCAAATTCTAATCTAATAAGCCGGAAAAAGTACTTTGAAATGTTAAGAACAGCAATGGAAGATAGTCTCAAAGTTATGGGATGTGACTTTGATAGAGAAATATTGGGCCAACGTAGTATTCATGAGTAACGAACGATTTTGATACTGAACTTAGTTTCTAGTTTACAACATAATCTAACAGCAACTGACCGGAGATATTTTGATACCTATTTTGTTCAGAATAAAGATTGGTTGTAAGGGTATTCGGCAAAAAATATAATTCCTAAATGGAAATTCTACGACGTCTTATCAAAATATCGATACTATTTTTTTTCCTGGTGATGTATCAAATGCTCGGTCTGTTCCTGGACATTACTTCTTAATTGTGACATCTGCAGCGCAAATTTTTCTAACATTGAAACAGCCTGGAGATCTGTATTGAGTTTGTACAAATTAGTCTTACCAATTTTTCTGTTATTGTAGATTAATTGGATCTCTTCAAGATTTGGTAATTCCCTAAAAATTGTTCTAAATGACAATCCCGTTTTCTTTGATATCTCTCCCGGAGAATAATCAAATTCCTTGTGATCCAAAAAGAAATCCAAGATCTGTGCAACGGCTCTCGAACTGAAAACAACTGACAACGCACCACTCTCGTCAGTATTATTCGTAAGTGACATATTTTTACTGATACATAGCCTTATTTGTCTCTTTCTAGTCCTCTTGGGGCACTATTTCATGCACTACTCTTATGTCTTACAGGATAATATTTGTCAAGAGATAAATATCACTTTTCTCTAACATAGCCTGTGAATGTATTCGAAGTCGCCATTCTAAGAATACTTGTAAAAAGACGGAATGCGATAAGAATATCTTCGTTAATAGATGGTTTTCCTGACAATTCAAGAGCCGATGTGCTCCTTGCAATATCTAAACTGAACAACCTGGGTTTCATAATCCTGTATAACCATTATCCTGAGGAGGAGGTCCTCATAAGGAAAGATAGAAGGAGAGAGGTATTCACAATTATAGATCCCTCAGCTCACTTCGTACGAAAGCATGTTGAGGACGTACAGACTCATCATCCAACCGTGAAGAGTGCTCCAGTTCTTAGACCTATCGCAACCATGCTTAGCATTTTACTTGTATCCTTTATTGGAATTACAACCCTTCTGAACAACGCTATCCCCGCAGGAAACGTGGATCAAAATTACGTTGGTTTACATGTCAGGCCTCAGTTCTTCAATTCGTATTTTCATACGCATACTAACGGATTATTTGATAATCACCTGATTGGCTCCGACTCTAGCGAATCATCGAGTAATCAGTATTACTTGAAGATGAACTTTCCATTTAGTCCTCTAAGGCATATGTCTTATGCTTGTCATCATCCCGATAGTTTGCTTGGAAACAGGATAGCTTAGATTGATCGTGTACATTTTTTCCATGAAAAACTTGCAATTGCATCGAATAAGTTAATAAAGTGGCGTAAACGCCCACCCATGTGTTCCTGTGGTTGACATGTAATGACATATTTGGCAAGATATAAATATAGTATTGGCTACCTACAATTTATGAAAAATAGGACACTCGTAACAATTGCCATCTTTTTTACATTGGCATTAGCATCAGGGGTAATCCTCGAAACAACATTACTTGAAACTTATGCTCAACCTTCCAATAATGGCACCAAGACCTCGGATCGATATGGTCAGCTCAATATCACAGGTTCCATTCCATTAGGACCCACTATTAGCGAATCTATTAGATCTCAGATTCATACCAGCTTGAGTCAAGCAGTAAATATAGCACAACAAGCTATAGGACAGAATTCATCCGTTAATGGAGCAAACCTTCGTGCAGTTAACGGGTTTTTAGTCTATGCCGTAAATGTCGTGGGAAATAATGCAACACACTATAGCGTACTAGTTGACCCTGGTGACGGAAAAGTTTTGTCTACTCAATCCCTAGGCACAGGATCTATGATGGATAGAGGATTGACTGGGGGACAATGTCATGGCAGGGCATTCGGAGATTTTGGATATGGTCATAGCGAGAGAAGCTTTGGCAACGGACTCTTTTCGCATAGTCAAGCTTTTGGATTAGTTCGGTCAACTTTAACATAGAACAAAAAGGAAGAACTTGCGGACCATGAACATCGAAGAATGGATAGTAAAGTAAAAACTAGCAAGTTAGGAAACAATTACTACCATAGTTATTTAGGCAAAAGTGAATATAATATAAGATGTGTGAGATAGGTGAGCTCGAATAACAAAAGACAATTTCTACTCAACCAAATTCTGTGGATAGGAATATCATTAGGATTAAGTCTTGCAATCTCGATCTTATTACCATTTCCTATTTCATTAGTTACTATAATAGGAATATTCATTTTGCTTAACCTCTTTATGAGAAAGAGAATGATACGAAGAATGGGAATGGGTGGTGGTGGAGGAGTAGGAGGATTAGGAATGTTTGGTTCGATGTCGTCGTCTTCCTCAATGTTTAGAGATAGCTCTTTGAAATATTATTGTATGAGCTGCGGAACACAGCACAAAGAACTTGCATGTCCTAGATGCGGTTCTAAGATGAAAAGGGCGGGAGGATGATGATCTTAATGAATATTTTTAGACGTTGGAAATCAAAAGGCAAAATGTACAGTTTTAGATGTTTCCAAAAAGCTAAATCACTAGATTCTACCATCGATTATGAAAAAGTGTGCTGCAAATGTGGTAACAGGGGAGTAATTTACAGGAAGGAAATGTGCTACTCTTGCTACTTTGGTTTCGAAAAGAATAAAGAAGCTTTACAATGACTCCATTTATATCTGATAACCCGTGGCAGTAGATATCAATTCAATTAACAACCATATATAATCCGACTTTATGAGGTCGAAACTATACTACCTCTGTTTTTACAATGATCGTCAAATTAAGTTATGAGTAATGAAACTGAGTGAAGGTATAATATAATGAAATGTCATACGTGCGGTCTTGAAGAGAACATCCCATTTCGATGTACTTACTGTGGCGAATCTTTCTGTCATCTTCATAGAAATCCAATAAATCATTTCTGTCCTTTTCTAAATACCTACACAGAAAAAAGGAAGCTTCTGAGGGAAGGTAATTACGATAATGGCTACTCATCATTAGGAAATAGTATTGGAAGATCGTTACTGAGAGCCATAAAGATAAAAAGCTCAAAAACCGAGTTACTTCACATAGCCGTTGCCGCACTTTTAGTCACAGCCGTAGGCTTATCACTGAATGGTTACCGCCACTTTTCTTGGCAATTCTTGGCCATGTTCGTGAGTGCATTTCTTGTTCATGAACTAGCTCATAAATTTCTGGCACAGTATTATGGAAGCTGGTCTGAATCTCGTGCGCAGATGTATGGTCTTATCATTACTGCAATATCCGCATTACCGTTTATGCCATTCAAGTTTATAGCTCCAGGTGCAGTTATGGTAGGATTAACTGACAGAAATAAATTTGGGAGAGTTGCGCTTATCGGCCCGTTAACTAATTTGGTAATGGGATTTTCATTTCTAATATCTGCTTACTTGTATCCATATCACTCATATTTGTATGCTGGTGCCTCGTTCAACGCATGGATTGCACTGTTTAACTTATTACCATTTGGAGTACTAGACGGACAGAAGATCTTTGATTGGAACAAAATAGCATGGGGATGTACCATGGCCACTACTATGGCCTTATTCATAATCGCATATATCTAACAAAAACAGTCGTCCACTTAAACAAATGCTGAGTAAAGCAATCACCATTATTGGTCTTATCAGCTGATA
>DASWDL010000259.1:0-4013 GCA_036395315.1 Nitrososphaeraceae archaeon | reverse complement strand
GCAGGATTTTACCGTTTACCTAAAAATTTGTATAAAAGATTAAAATATCTACTCTACTATTCGTTTTTATTGGGATCGCCGTGGAAAGCTATTTCTGACGATCACAGAAGGAAGATCCTGTTGATGCTCAAGAAAAGGGATATGAACCCTACCGAAATTGCAAAACACTTTGATTTCACTTTGCCGGGAATATCGGCCCACCTTAGAATTTTAAAGGATGCGGACTTGGTTGTTGAAAGGAAAAAGGGTCAACGTGTTTTTTATTCATTAAACAAGAAATGCCCTTCGGAAGTAAAAAGATTTTTCCAAATCATGTGGAACTTAAACCGTGCTAAACGAATTCCCTCAATAAGAAAAGTAGACTGACTATAGGAAAGGCTAAGATCGGAGATTAGAATTGCAAAGTGATGCTAAAGCATGAAAAGCTTTAACATTCGATCATCTAAACTCTTTTTTTGCAAGGATATCCATCACGTCCTCCGCAATGTCTATCGCAATATGTGAACTTATGTTGGGCTCTAATGTCAGTAACAAAGTATTTTCGTCCATGTAAAAAGTCAATATCGATATTTTTTCTCTTTCTACATAGGCAAATCTCGCTTTTCCTAACGTTTTGTCAAATTTTTCTCGCATGGACTTCCTTAATGCTGTTTGTGTCAGATAAAGGTCTTCATTATCCTGATCTACAAGCGAGTCGATCCCCTTCCTCATCCCACCCGCTACCACGCCACCAGCGTCATCAATTACTCCCGCGTACCTCAAATCATCGTGCAAAGCGAACACAGCTTCGCATAGTTTTGCATAATCCATATGTATTCGGATCAGGAGCCCAATTATTATACGTTAACGACTTGAATTTAATGCAAATTGAAGAGCCAAACTTGAAAACAGATTCTGACCTAATCAGCCGTGCAAATCAAGACACAGCAAATATACTTATCAAAGAAGTAACAATAGATGTATAGAACTTAGATAAGTATCGAGTTCAATCGAGTTCAATCTGAAGTATTAGATTGGATATTCCAAGAAAACAACGTGTTTAATCTTCCATCAGAATCGACAAGGGCAAGCTCAAATGGCTTGTGGCATTTCTTAAAGCCTCTGTTTCCAAGTAGACATGATATACATGTATCTGGCTCGTGTTATTCTGGTAGCAATACAGAAACTATTACTTGGTATCTGAACGTGTGCCCACATAACAATAAAAAGATTACACAATAATATCTGCTCCCTCTTAATTATTAAAAGTAAAGCTTGGTCTATCATTCTGCTCTAGAAATACGATGATTGGAAACGAAAATAAAGCCTTAATAGCTGCTTATTGGGTAAGCCTTGACAACTCCAATAGCCTACTATATTGAAGGTGGTATGATTATCTTCGTTGGGCTAATGGCAATAGCAACAATATAGGGATGGCAAGCAAGTCTGATAACTAATGGACTGGCGGGGCTGGTAGCGATAGCGGGATTGTCCCTAATCTACAAGTGGTACGAAACGTAAGGCAATGGGGACTCTGATCAAAAAAGTAAGCTGGCCACTTAATCTTATTAGCCGTTAGCCGACCAATATTAGCAAGTCCGAGAAGGTAGGAAAATATACGTATGGTGACAAGAAAAAAACGATATTCTACTAAGCGAATCACCAAAGAACGAAAAATTTTACCGTGAAGAATGCTGCTACCCTCCCTGTCTACACGGTGCTCTAATTTTTATTATCCACAACTGGTAGAGTATAATTTCCATGGTTTGCAAGAGTTTTTGTGAAAGATTTCATGTGAAAAAATTCAGACCTGGCTATAGCGACGGTAAAAAGTATTGTAGCAAATGTGAGATTTACTTATTTCATGGGGGCGTATATTGTCCATGCTGTGGAGTTCAGCTCAGAACAACGCCTGCAGATAAGAAATTGAAGCAAAAGAGAAGCACCTCGAACCAAGTTAATCCTAAGTGCATTACAATCAGTTCGAATCGAATTTAATTTAAAATACTGAAATGGCATAATTGCCGAGTTGGCGACTATACCCGATGGCCCGGCAGTTCTTAAAGAGAGTATGTAAAATGTTTCTGCACTATAGGATTTCATATTATCCGTATTTTCTATTATTATGATTCAAATCGTTCATTGTGCCTAAATATTTTAATATCCTGTAATCCAAAATGTCTCTGTCGACATGGTCTTGCCTTTTATTTATGTCTTTTAGATTCGAGGCAATTGAATAGCATTCGCCCTCTTGGGAGCAAAAATCCTTCGAATCTTGGAAGCATATACATCCGTTATAAAACTGAAACTCTTTCACATCAGAAGCATGAGGACTGGAACAAAGAATCTATGGTTAATCTCGAATTCGTCACAGGGACCATTAAGCAAATTTGAGTAAAATAGCGATACCGTAACAGATATACCGCATATCAATTCTATAGAGGTATACCGCATATCAATTCTATAGAAAGTCACAGAATATTGATCAAAGTAAAATAAAGCGTTAGTATAATTTTTCAGCGTACCGTCATCATCTTGCTTAGGTATATGAAGTCGGGTATCTTTTATGCCTAAAACTATGAATCGTGTTAGTTAGCTCTGTCGCAGACTTCAAGCGATTGTCAAGAATTGGAATTACCCTAATCCGTCCTCTATAACTTCAATAGATTCTAAATAGCCCCACCTCCATCTTTGCCAAGTCACTATTGAGCCCTGATTGCACAAGATTTCATTTAATTTAATCATAGAAATTGGGCTCCATGTTTTCCTCTATGGCGTGAAAAACTACCCTGTCCAGAAATCCCGCGGAAGGACCCTATAGACATAAATTACAACTATTTTAGCAAGCCCTGACGGCGATGTTCATTATCAGCTTATGATGATTGATTTGCCTAACACTGACAAAAGTATCATAGAAAGCGGTATCAAAATCAAATCAGCCAGAACTAAATTATCTTGTTATGAATTATGGATAAGATCCGAATCACGAAAATGAAGACTTGCAAATCGGGTAACGTAACCCTAACATCCAATTTACGATATATCAAACCATCGATATTATAATTAATTTGTGGAATAGTGAAGAGCAAATAATATTACCAATATTACATTATTACGTTATTACGTTATTACGTTATTTTTTTCAGGTTTATAACCATCGTACACTGTCTAAAGTATGGGGCTATATTAGGGACCCGCGATTTTGGTATTCGTAACAGATATAGCAGCTAAAAACAACAAGTAACAGTGCTATAGCAGCCAATAACAGTTAAACGACCATTTACTACTTGAGAAGCGAAAACCTAAAGAGGCTACTAATGCAATTAATACTATACTAAGTCGAGATGAAAAAAGGAAAAAGATAATTGAATTACGCAAGAAAGGTAAGACAATTAGGCAGATAGCTAAGGTTGTCCAAATGTCCTTTGGAGATATTGGACGTGTCATCAAGGAAGAACTTGGCGAACAAGAAATTGAGCCCTCTGTGGAACAAGTCAAATACAACAGGGCATTACAGCTCTTTGAACAGGGCAAGGGTATTTTTGACGTAGCAGTGGAATTACATCTGACTTACGATGAAGTCCTTAAAATTTACAAAGATTACTTAAAACTGAGGAATCATGATAAGCTGTACAAAATATATCAAAATTTGGGCGATAATATCGAACCCTTCTTAATCTTGCACGATAAGATGCAAGAAGGCGGCAAGACTCCTGAAGACGCTTTAATTATATCAAATCATATTGATCAACTCGATTCTTTACAGTATTCATGCGATCTGAAATCCAGAAAAGTGGCTCAGTTAAATCTCGATATACAGACTTTATCTCAGAACATATATGGCCTTCGTAACCAGCAGAATGCATTATAATACGATAATGGCATATTGAAGGGCCAAAATTATAATCTGGGCCTAGCAAATCAGTACCTGGCCAACGAAAGCTCCCGGCTCCAAAGTTCTATTCAATACCTCAAGAGTCTTGGCCCAGTGACGATCAATGAGATAGCTGGTAGTGAAATTCGATCTATCCTTG
>DASWDL010000258.1:0-1540 GCA_036395315.1 Nitrososphaeraceae archaeon | reverse complement strand
GTAATAATCGGAGGTAAAGTACCGAATGGTGAAGCAACTGCATAAACATAAAACACTCCAGCATATACATTGATAGCCCCCGCAAGAGACAAGAAAGTTTGTATAGCACCTCGCCAGAACGTCCCCAACACAAACAATACTAATAACGGTATCAGAAAAAGATCTGCTGTCTGTCTAATGTGGAGACCGGCCCCAGTCAAAATGGAAACTAAATTTTGTAGAACAAGGATTGCTACCAATACAATTACGCTCGTAGCCATCCAGAGCCTGCTTCTTTGTCTAAACCAATCACAGATTCTATCAATAACCAACATCCTTTCGTTAGAAGTACTAGTTATCTTCACTTGATGTATATTATGAACCCATGCTATTTCAATGTATAAATTACTTCAACAAATCAGATTCATCGATATTAGGAAGATAGACACGTGTCTTGTATGGCTTCTTTTCGCCTCTGTGATAGAAAAGTACCCTCGTTCCCCGCTGAATCATAACTACCTTTATAGAATCTGTTGGTTGTAATGAGATTTCTGAATCCTTCAAGTATTCTATTAGTTCTTTCTTATTCATTCGGATTATCTCTTCCAATGGTTTGGATTTTGGAATTCTCAACTATCCAAATCTACTTTAGGTGATATTTAAAAATAAAATACATCCGCTATATTGATTCATTCTTTCGTTTGAATTTTAATTAAATATTTCTAAATGTTATTCCGATTTTCCATTTTTCTGTTTGATTGCTAGGCGCCTTGCGGTCAGAGATTATCCTAAGAAAAAATAACCGTACAATAGATCGATGTAGTGTCACTGAAATAGATGGTGTGACAGGTCATACCGCTAGATAAATGAAATACTTAAATATCATAAAATTTCGAACACCTAGAGTATATAATATAATATATTGAACAATAAGGATTTCTTAATATACAAAACAACATATTTTTATAAAAGTATCACATAAATAACGCAGCGCAATGTCCCAAGCCGTGATGTCATTGCTATGGGCTAGGAAATACAGGTGGCGAGTTATTTTTGTTCTAGCTGGGATAATCGTAGGGGTATCTGGATCAGTCGCTGCTAGTATTGCCTTTGGACAATTTGGGCCTCTTAATAACCTTCCAAGCCCAGATGCAACATCAGAGATCCATTGTGCTCAACCGATGAAACCTCCTGGTAACGGCACGTTCGGAGGAAGCTATTCCCCATGCATAGACTCAGGAGATACTACTTTCATGTACGCCGCCGCCGCATTTGTAATGATAATGACTCCTGGTGGCGTAGGGTTCCTTTATGGAGGATTAACAAGAAGGAAAAATGCTTTAACGGTGATTCTTCAGAACTTTCTAGTATATGCCATTGTTAGCATTCAATGGGTTATCTGGGGGTACTCGATCATGTTCGGCCCTGATGCGACGGGAAATGGATTCATAGGGAACCTTGATTGGGTCGGACTGAATAATGTCGCTCATAATGCTCCGGCCGATGTTTATGCTCCAACTATTCCACATCTGGCTTATGTCATGTTTCAGTTGATGTTTGC
>DASWDL010000257.1:0-20222 GCA_036395315.1 Nitrososphaeraceae archaeon | reverse complement strand
TCTGATTCTAGCGCTGGTTCTGAAGACTGTACTTCGAAATGTTGAATAGCCTGGAGACAAGATCATTAATGACAGAATTTTAGTTAGTGACGTTGAACTATTCCATACGCCAATTTCTGAAGTCCCAAGTTGATTTTACCTAAAATGTGGCTTCCATAAATATTTTAATGCACATTATTTTAACATGCAAGTTTTCAAAAATAATTTTCATATAATCAATTTGATGAGAAAATGTAGAGAATCTGAAAATACGGAAGAGCGAATTGAACTGCTGCAATCAATTAATCGCTTGCTCCCTATAGGCTACGAAATTGAAATACCATCCTTCATAACAAATGACTATATTGATGTGGTTCTGAATTCGCTTGAAGAAAGGATCACAAGTTCCAATATTTAATGGTCTATTTACGATCAAACAGACGATCAAAAAATTCGCGTTTTTAGAGTCCATTCAGTAACCCTATTCCCAAACCTGCTTTCACCAGTCAAGTCTTTAATGCCTTATTGTATTGGACATACTGAAACTTGGGACCTTATTCCGAAATATTTAACGATGGTCCTGAAATAACTATACCACAAGGATGATCGTGGATAGATACATTGAATTTTGGAGTAGCTTTACTATTTATTGGAATACTAACGGGCAACGGCTTCCAATTAATATTTGTCGAATTTGTTAGTTCTTCCATCGATTGATCGTATGGGTTAGTTTGTTGCAATTTGACAATTTATTTTTTAAGTTCTATGAATGTCAATTATCTGCTTCCGAGTAATAAGGCAGCATTAGTTTTATATCATAATTAAAGGACTTATGAATCGAAAAATTTGTATAGGAATTGTCGTAATGATAACTTTTTTAACGGCTATGGTTCAGTCAGAGCAGTTAAATCAGCTGCTCAAACATCGGTATTTGAGAACAACATATATGCTGTTTGGTTTACTAACAAATCTGGTAATTGGGAAGTAATGTTTAGAGCGTCAGGAGATGCTGGAAAGACGTTTGGGGACAAGATTAACTTGAGTAATTCTCCAACCTCTGATTCTGTTGATGTAGATATATCCTCTGATGAAAGCAATGTAGCCGTTTCTTGGTGGGAAAGAAATTAGACTAGCAACGAACCGTCATGAGAATAAGCACAGATAATAGAAAGACATTTGGTGAAAAGATCATGCTTTCAGATAATGACCTGTTGGATGAGAAAATTCTAAGCGAACTATTATTTTTAGGCTAGCACGAATTATAGGCGACCTAGATTCGTTACCTTTGTTGGTCACCACGATACTTCATTCATAAAAACTGAAACCAACCTAGTACAAGGATCCTAGTTCTAGTTCCCATGCCTATAGCGCTCGGCGAAACAGTTATGGGTGTAGGAATTTGTTAATAGGGCTGATATATTGTCCCTAGACTCTATTATTGCATACGGCATGTAATGATAGTGATGAATTGCTCATGTTGCGGGGGAGACTATTACAGTGGATAAAGAAGATGAAGTTTCAATATCGTATAAATGCGGAGCCTGTAGATTGACTATCACCGGATTTAAGAGGAACTAAAACTTATCTGGTATGACTATCCGGGGGCTAAAATCTTCCACGTCCATCAAGCAGATCACTGTGCGTTATTTTAATCCTCCCTCCCATTCTGACCAAAATTAATGCGTGCCATTGAGCAACAAAAAGAATGTAAAGATATTCCTCTAAATCTTGATATTTAAAGAATCTTGCTACAAACCTGTCAAATACATATAAGTTATAATGAAGTGAATAGTGATAGGGTAGAAAATTTGAGTACTCAGTACGACATACCTGATGAGATTAATGATCATATTAGAATTTTTGGGAAGCCTGCCGAGGATGTTGATTACAATATGTTGGGAGAATGTCCTTTTTGTAGTTCACGTATAGATGAATTTGGATACTGTGCCTGTGGAGGAAACTTAGGTGTGAGTTGACGTAGAGACATACATACAAGATTTGTCTATGCCAACTACTAAAATATGTAAAAGATGTAATAGCGAGTATGAGAAAGATACCGGATATCCTGTCTGTGAGTATTGCTTAAGGATGTTATATAATTATGAATGATAAGTCATGCATGATATGTTTTATTCCCGAAAGATATTGCTTCCTTAACGTTACTCAACCTACAGGAAGCAAAGCATACCTATTCAGTAGGTTCGCGAGGCTCCTGTCATGCTACAAATAAAATTAGTCATGAGTTCATTCATTGCTTTAAGCCTCACCAACCTCGAAAGATATCAGATCGTAACAGCAGCCAATGGTTGAATCGGCTCAAATCATTTAATAATTGAAGACGCTATGATATAGTACTACCATATACAGCAATCTTACTTGTTCCCACAACGAACAAGGAGTTTTGTTCAATTTGGTAGCCCGTTGCTAAGGTGGGTGGATTAGGGCAACTGGTAGATAAGTGTAAATCTTAGGTGATTCACCTCCAGTTTTCTGACTGAAGATATATGACATGAAATACCGTGTAATCATTATTATCAGGAATTGTAAATATCAGTAATCAACTATAAACTCGAATTTACTCTAACTAAACATCTGAATAATATCATTGGTTGTGAAGTGTACTTTATTACATTTCTCGGACCAGATTAGCCATTCTAATGAAACGAAGTAAACTGAATATTGAATTTCAAAAGAACTGTTGTCGCTCAACCGATCATGGCCATCTAAGAATGACTAGACGGATTTCATTATCGGTTATCCAAGTTTCAAGAAATTTTGCAAGAATAGTTCGTGATTAAAATGATGTATTGCAGGGACTTGTGTTCTCGATACAGGGTATCAAGACCTGCTGGAAAAAGTCCGTATCTGATTGGCCTAAAAAGTTGCGTAAACTGCAAAATATTCATGATATTTGACGGAATCCACTGTCCTTGTTGTAGTGTCAAATTGAGAACTAGACCCCATAATGCAAGGAGTAAAGAAAGAATCCTAATGGAAGTAAAGAGAATATGAAGAATAGAAATAAAGCTGTCTTGCTATTGTCAATCTCTCCAACTTGAAGGGAAAAGGTAAGAAGGCTTCATTAACTGAGAATAGACGACTTTCTTGGGAGATGATAATATGGCCAATGATACTTGAACTAGATCGTCCATTCTTCACCTTAAGAGAGTACCACACAAAAAGAGATTACATATCTGGAAGATATGGAATACGCCTCTCCAGATTTAGATCTGGTTTTGTTTCTTTACTTTATAAAGGATTTGTTACCAAAGGTGCACTAGGATACTCTCTGAATTGGGGGCTTCAAAAATATATCCACAGAAGGACAATCGTGGGATATGCAATAGCAGCAAAATCAATACTTAGGGCCTATTGACTGATGAAGTACCTCTTATAATATATTTACGGGTGAGGTTATCTTAAAGGCTTATTAGAATCATTAACATGTCTTATGCATTGGATTATAGAGAAATTTATTCCAAATTATTGAATCTAGAACCAAAGACAAGGATGGTTACCGTGTGTGACCATGAAGGCAAAATATTATTCTCCGAACACAGGGAAGGTGTTACTAACCTGCTTACTCCTGACGAAAGTAAGCGATCACTTGAAATGGCTGTAAATGCGTGGAAAACGCGTAGCAAACTTGCAAATAAAATAGGAAAGGGAAAGTACGTTTTGGCTGAATATGAAAAGATAAAGAGAATTACAATGCCCCTGGATCAGAATCAAATTTTATACATTACAACAGAAGTTAGTGCGGATCATGACAAGATAATAAATGCAATTGGGAAGTAAAGACAGTAGTATTTGAGGATGGGATGGGCCTCCCCGGGAACTATAACTCTATCCAGAGAGGCCAGTAATAATATCCAACTAAATAGGAGTTTACAACCTATTATCGGATAGGTCTTAACAGCAAATCAGAAATATGATCTAGTATTTGATATTCGTTTCCTTATTAAGAACTGACATCTATTCTCGAACGATGGGAAACAGAGATAGGAATGAAATAATTGCATCTATTCTGCCATCAATTATAAATGCAAAGGAAAAAGAAGGAATAAGAACAACTCGAATAATGTACAATTCCTTTCTCTAGCACAGTCTGGTGATGCACTATTTGAAATTGCTAACAGAGAATGGTTCACTGGAATATTACGGACCGAACAAGACATATAGAATTACAGATAAGGGATTACGATTCTTAGAATTACAAAATGAAATTGATGAAATGCTTAAAGCCTATCCATTGATTGATTAATGCTAATCTCGCCTCATTTAATATGATATGCCAGGACAAATGGCTACAATACTGTGTAGAGGATCAACTTAATATCTAACTTTCACGAAATATCTCAATGACAAAACTCTATTGCCATTTTTGCAAAGAAGGTGGACGTGAGTGCATAGAGGTGTCAGAACGCTCTGAACTCCTTTTTGTTAAGACACATCTAAGATGCCATACGTATGGTAGACCACTTGTAGGATAGGGTAGGTTACAACCCTAAACCTATACCTTCTTTGTCGGGTTCAGGAATAATCGCTATTTTAAGAGGACCTTATTGATCTTATCAGTCGGTCATTCGATCAGAAAGTCACAATTACGGCAGAAAGCGAATACTCCCGAGCTATCTGTTGCAAAGAGCCGCTGATCCTACTCGAGCAGGAGGAATGGCTGATATGCCAAAATTGGAATATAGACCAAGAAAGAAAGAAGTGCCTTAAAATATCAATCAAATACTATATTTGAAGTAAAACCGTGGAAGTTATAAGAAAAAAATAGGGAAACCCTATATCGGAGAGATCACATTATATTCATATAACTTAAGAACATGGGCTTCCTACATCGTGAGAAAAACCACTGTGAGAAATGTCACGAGAAATTTGTACGACGTGAAGATTTGATTCATCATGCAAGGAAGGTACATTATCATTCTATTGTGAAGTGCCGTAATTGTGGAATGGAATTTTTACATGAAGAAGATAGATTGCGTCACGTTCAAGAGGAAAAGGAAAGGAAGATAGATATTCGCAGACACAGATAAATGATCATATGTTATTCCGATCAAAAAAAGTACCGATTAAACAGGCTAGTCGAGATCTGGTTTTGATGCTGGCGTTCCCTTGAGGTTCTATAATTTGTATAAATTTTCACATAACAAACAAGATTGAATATAGAAAACTAAAAAGCATATATAATTCGCAAAATAATATAGAATAATGTACAAGAGTTACTTTTGGGGCACGGCATCCATACCGGTGATTCTGCTCGCCTTAATCACAGTTGGAGTGACAACATCCAGATATGTTGACTACGCGTATGCGCAAAATGGTAGGAACCTGACTCAGCCAGAAATCGGACAGACTATAGCATGGCAAGGAACTGTCTCTTCCTTCCAAGACCCACTCAAAGGTCACGAATCGCACCAAGTGGCAGTAATTCTGCCACCAAGAGAAGATCAGGCCATATACTCGGGCGTTATCAGCTTCATAGCAAGTAAGCCAGTAGAGGTGGTAACATTACATGATTATACTCTAGGCAACATGAGTATTCCAGATAAGTTCGGAGCAATCATGAAAGCACCAACACCATGGCGGCAGGGTGGTGAAGTTGCCACAGCCATGATGGCACTGGATTATCCAAAGAACACGCCAACTTTTTCAGCTAATGTTCCATTTGCAGGAAACGCTCTTGGGCTTCATACTACAAATGGTGATCAATTTGTAGCCACCTACACAGTTGTTGCCCAAGTCTTGAAAGCAAAGACAATGAACAATGTTGAAAGCGCCGTAAATGCTACTAAATAAGAGAAAGATAAAGAAATAGATCGACAGATCAATTAGCTAGTCATAACCTCCTTTTTTTAAACTTTTGCCTGGAGTGAATGAATACTATTTGGTCATGTATGGATTGAGGAATAAATAATTAAATAAACGGTAAACAAGCTCCAGCAATTAGCATAGATGATTAACGTAATATCTTACCTAGACTGTCCAAAAACAATACCATATTAGGAGAGCCTCTTATCTATCACCACTTTAAAGGAGGGAAATGGAAGAGCACCCTGAAGAAATTCTGGATTGGAGCCATTACTGTTTACTATTATGAATGAAGGGGTCTCTCTGAATCCAAACGACGATGCCAATTGCACGTCATTCTGAACGAAGGCCTTGTACTTTTCGCTATCGAAGCATGTGTTCAACTTTTGAATGTCCAGTCCTGGAATAAGTGTAGCGAATTTCTTTAGATTATCATTACTAACCCAGCCGGAGTCAATTTGTTTCTGATTACTATAGAGCAAATTGTGAAATTGCCAGAATTTTCCCTGATCGTAGGTACACTGTGCAGCTAGGGCAGCACCCATTGAATCAAGTCCGCGGTTAGGCAGGTGTTTAAAAACCAAGGCTACTTTCCCACTCTGTACATATGTTTCATTTAGCAATGGTTCTGTATATTTCACATATCTGTTACATAGATAACACTGGAAGTCACTGAAATCAATTACCGTAACTGGCGAAGATATGTTACCCTGAAATGGGGAGCCGTTTCGTATGAGAGTATGTAAGGATATCAGACTAGTTAGATTTTGATCTTGTTCCTGAGCTGATGCTGACAAATGAAAATTATTTTTATATACAATTCGTTCACCGATTATTAGTAGCATACTAAGGACAAAAAAGAAAGTCAATAAGGTAAATGAATCCATTCTATGTGCCCGAATTAGAGACAATGATCAGTATAGCTACGCAAAAGTATAAAGTTCTTGTCTAAAATAGATCGTTTGAAGTTCTTGTTCCAGACGGGAACTAAAATAATTTGTGTAGAACCAAACTAATTAATTAACACAGCCTGCTCGCTTGCTTAAGATGTTTTTCTTGTACCTTCCCCATTAAACGTCGAAGTACTCCCTTCCTGGATCTTTTTACGGGTCGATTTTGGCCCCGGCGTTAACTAAATCTTTTCTTTATACGGATATATTATCAAAATCTGACCAAATCTTATAAATATCTTTGATAATTTCTGATACATGTCAACAAATTCAGCTGATGACAAACAACGAGAAGGGAAAATTACACGCCGTGATTTCATGAAAATAGTAGGAGCCGCAGGAGCCGTGGCAACTCTACCTGCTCTCGTACCATTTAGTAAAGTTTTTGGCGTTACCATGAATAATACCCAGATGAATCAGACAGGCAATATTAAAGGGGTAATCAATAGTCAGACTTCTGGAACTCATGCTTTTAATTTGGATGGTACAAATCCGCAATTCGCTAGTCCGACCGGGAGCAGGACAACTCTGAATTCAGATAATTTTCCCATATTAAAGGGGATGGGAGCTGTATTGCTTCGTCTACAAAAAGGAGGAATACGAGAGCCCCATTGGCACCCAAATGCTGCCGAATTAAGTCTTTGTCTAAGTGGAAATGTTAAAATGACTATCTTATGGTACCAACACTAGTCATGACACATTTACCATAGGTCGTGGAGACATTACTTTTGTCCCCAGCGGATACGTACACGACGTCGAAAATATTGGAAACGAAGAGGCAAAGAACGTTCGTCAGTATGTACCAAACTGCAGGTATGGGAAAAGCATATGCAGAATCGAGTACGAAAGTCCCCTTCGGCCCCTTTTTGTTTACACCTATAGGTCCTGGATGTGAGAACGCTGAAAATATACTCCTGACGGGAACTCTTAATGTCGTAATAACAACGGCAGACGGGAAAACGATACGGCAATTCCATCCGCAAGACATTACAGGCGTAGGACAAACAACAGGAACTACGTATAGAGCCACAGGAGGAACTATCATAATTGGCCAGCAAGATGACCAGCACACACACGTATGTTAATAATTTCAACATAATTGCTACAAAACCAGCCGGCATCTCTTCGATCGAGCACCTGGTTCTACACATTACTGTAAATGCACAGGGAGAAATCACAGCTGACGTCGCACCAACTGAGCATAGCTCTTGCAGGTAAAAGATTGACCTACTCTACTGCGGAACCTACCTAATCTTTTTTTAGTGTTCGCTCCTCCCATTGA
Source organism: Nitrososphaeraceae archaeon (assembly GCA_036395315.1). Classification (GTDB taxonomy): domain Archaea; phylum Thermoproteota; class Nitrososphaeria; order Nitrososphaerales; family Nitrososphaeraceae; genus TA-21. The sequence continues at coordinate 12,188 of DASWDL010000257.1, read as the reverse complement.
CAAGATCTAACTAGGCTGCTTATAGGTTATCGGCTAGCAAATGTTAAAAGTTGTAACGTATCTCTTAAGCGAATGTCTATCGAAGGTAAGATCGCAAATTTAGAAGATAGGATAGTGGCTAGAATCAAAGAGGACCCACACAAAGCGATGACTGAAACTAATAATGCTGTTGACCAAGGAGATTACCAACTCAGTGTCAAGAATGATGTTATCAGTGCAGTTGAACATCTTTTGGTGGCCGTACCTGAATGACCAATTGAAAAAATTATGGTGGTAACTTCATAGTAGTATCTATTTATTGGCTTTATTGAATATACTCAGGACAATCACATAGGTAACAATTATGGTTGCCTTCATTATAACCTACTAGGAATTTATGCTGTGTTCCTGGGTGTCCACAATTCGCATTCTTACAAGGAATACTTCTTGAGTCTTTAGTGGTTTTTTCTGAATATACTTGACCGTAGTTATGATCAATTTTAGTAGCCTTGACTTTATCCTCTATCGTAAATTATCCGAATCTCATGCCAATGTTCCCCATTTCGGGCATTAGGAATTAATTACGTTAGTTCACCATATCAGCAAATGTCGTTTAATGTCGTATGTTTGACAATATTTGAAAACGTAAGCCAGGTAGAATTTCCAAGTCAAAGTGGATCAGATATGTCAGAATTGTCAGATAGGAAGGGCAAATTCACGTAGATCAATTTGGTTTTTAAATCAGAGGGATATAGATAGTTAAGGAACTTCAATTATTCTTGCAGACTGTTCCATCAGGTCCGTCCTACTTGCGTTAAACTCTGGTTTCAACCTTACTTTTAATTTGGATAAATCACTTATTACGAACCTTTTAACATTCCACACTCTATTTCCTGTTGGTTCTACTAGGATTGTCACCAGAAGGTGTCTTGCACTTTTCTTTATCTTGCTGCCTTTAGTATAATAAAAATAACGATATGATGACTTTTCTGCAACAACTCCAGAAGTTTTTAATTCCATATAGATTGGTTGGCCATCAAATAGTATTTCTGTATCAGGATACCCAGTTGATGCCAATTGTGTTACAGTAAAAGGTGGGGTATGAAGATCTCTGACAAAATATGGTTCTAGCTGTCTGCCAATCTCATTAATTCTACTACCTTCAAATCTGACACCAGTTTTCTGGATAATATTTAATGATGATAATAGTTTTTTACTCATATTGGAAATCAATCTTTTATCGTATTCATTATTCATGTCTATTGGGATAACATCAAACCCAGTTGATTCTTTGACAACTATTGGAAAATTTAAGCGGCCTAACTTAACTGGATAAGTTAATACTAATCTAACAAGTTCTCTCGTGTTTTCATCAGACATTATTCATTTGACTTCTTTAAGAATAGCACGCTTTCATCGTTAATGGTATTATATAAACCGAATATTTTCTTGGGTAAATTGTCCTTTAATTGGAAGCCAATAGATTTGCAATATTCAATAGCATGTTCTACGCTTTTGGTAGGTTCACCATCGACTTTGGCCTCACCTATTACTACTACCGCATATTTTCCATTCTTTAACACTCTATACATCTCAGAATAGCTTTTTTCCATATCTTTTTCATATAGCTTACACTTCATCTCTCCTTTACCTTTAACTCCAACACAGCGTTCACTCAACTTATCGATATCAATACCCAACTCTTCCAGTGCATATCTGTCATTTTCCATATAATTTAGTGCAATTGAATATGGTGGTGATGTTACGATTCCATCAACCGTATCATTATTAAGTTTTAAAGTTCTGGCGTCACAAATCTCAATTCTTGTTTTACCTAACGGTCTATCTGAGCTAATTTCCTTTTCGGTCTTGGTCAAATCCAATGCTGATGCTATCATAAAATTAAGATTCTTTTCGAATGCCTCGAAATCCCTATTTCTCCTACCTCTATCACTTGCAAAAATTAATTGAGCAAGTTTATAGAAATTTCTTATTTTTTCATCTTTTATTGCTTTTAGAAATTTCAAATAAGTACTACTGTTATTTTCCGCATAATCAAGTAGTTTCATATTTTTTGATTTACTATCAGCTATTGCAAATTCATTTTTCATAGCCTCTACTGCTTTTTTCAAGTAAAGTGGAAGTTTATGAGCGACCTCACCTGAAGTGACTTTTACCTTACTTATAATTTCACAAACAGGTGAAATATCAAAACCAATTGAATCTAATCCAAAAAGATGTGCTTCAAGTGTCGTTGTTCCGCTTCCTACAAATGGATCTAGAACTGCCTGGCCATATTGTAGTTGAATAATATTAAAAATAGAACGTACTAAGCGTGGATGATACTTGCCTTTATAAGGATAATACCAGTGCGTCAGGAATTGATTGTCTGATTTTCTTTTTGTTTGGTTTCTAGCCACTATTCTTGAGTATTCAGTCTCTCTTCCACCAATGCTCTTAAAATGTGCTAGACGTTTTAGTAGAGCTTCTTCATCAAATGGTGGTTCAATTTCGAATCTGATGGTATCTTCTAGTTTTACATTTGCCTTTACTCCAACTCCTGTTGGAACAGCACCTAGGCCAGTGAGCTCACGCTTGGCAAAGGCTATTTCATAGACAAATTGAACTTTATTATCTAACTGTGCCTCAACCAATTCATCAGTTCTTGATATACGTTGCACTTAATAATCCGTTTTTTATCCTGACTTATAAGGTTAGACTTTAGTGGTCGTGAAGTCGAGAAAAAGAAAGCCAAAAGCGACTAAGAAAATAAGGATAACCCAGAAGGAAAAAGAGACGGCATTAGATAAAATGTCTGTTGAAGAATTAATGATGAACGACAGGGAAATCAAATTACGGGATACTATTAACAAGGAATTGAGTCGCAAGAAATACCACCTACGGGTTTCTTTCTTAACTTACACAAAAACGGATATTGGCTTTAATTATATAGAACCTATTAATAATTGGGCAAATGAATTAGAATTGGTAAATCGGATAGTGGTTAAAAAAAGCTCAAGCCAAGCTTCGATTGAACAAGAAATAATTGGATTGCTTGCCCAAAATGTGGCGTGATGTCGATCTACAGTAAGAAAACTACTTTTTTAGTGTAGTTTAGGCCAAAGAATAATTACCAAAAAAAGACCTATCAATTGGTATAACTAATAAAATTATGAGGAAATTCATTGAGATATCAATTTTTGCAACAATTTTAATCGTCTTCTTTGCTAGCCTAAAGTTTATTGGTTTGTGACTAAAATCTTCACAAGCCCAAATGAATGAAAATTCTGTAGCTTATTTCCTGTTGTCTTTAATTACTTGATTTTGGAAATGACACAGGGATTTGGTAGCATTAACTTTAGCTCTTTGTACGATATCTCATTCATCTTTTCATCCTTATTTGTAATTCAAGTTACTATTGCATTATTTGAGAATTTTTTTGGTTCAAGTAAACCGTGTTTAGCCGACAAAAACACCCAAGTAAAAAGTGGTTATTTGTCATATCGTAATCCTGAACATAAAGTGCAGCTTCAATACCCATCTAATTGGCAGAAAGAACACCATGGAAAATTTACTTCGGGTAGCTCAACTCTATATAATGTTGCCACGTTTCAACCTGATACTTCAGAAGGTTTCAGAAGCACCCTAGAATTAGAAATCAATGACATTTCAAGCTATCCAGGAGATACCAAATCGCTATCAGATTTTGAGAAAGAAAATATTTTACTATCACCAGAAGCAAGAATTTTGTCTTCAAATGAAATTCAAATAAATGGTTGTCCGGCACATGAAATCGTGTACTTGCAGGGTGTTCCAAACAAAGCCGATGAATGGAAAATAATGCAGATGTTCTTGGTTGACTGTAATAAGGAATGTGTAATGCGTTACACGGGAACGGATAGTGGTATTTACGGATTATAATTTAATTTGCCAAGTGTTGAAGCTCTTCTTTTGCCATTCTATTTTTACTTATCAATACGAATGCGACTCAGTTTTATGATTTCTAAATAGTTTATAATTTCGAAAAGACTGATCGCATTTGTCACATTTCCATTGTTTTTCCCTAGCCTCCGCATATGTAGAATATCTACCATTATCATTTTCAGGACATGTTTACGAGCTCGTGCTATTCTCGCGGCTTTGGGTGCTACTAGAAGTCGCATTTCGCTAAATCTCCTCCTTTCTCCTTCCATCTGCCCATCCTCTTATCATTCTCCTAAGCATATGCGATATCGTTGGCAGGGGCAATTTATTCTGGTTATAACGTATCTTCGCATATTTTTCGAGGAGTTTATAATCGTCAAGCGGTATCTTTGTTGAAACAACCTTTTCCAATCTCTCTACTGCCCTTCTTGGCATATATCTATAATAAATATATCTGATTACTATACTTTTAAAAAATATTTCTAAGAATAGAATGTATTACCAGAATACATGTCTAAAGGCATATTGCATGAGTTGGAGTCCGCCCCACATTGAGCCGTAGATAGGCTTTAAATTGGATTTAAGCGCGAAAGTCAGTGGATAAACTAAGTATTTCTATCCTATTGAGTTCAAATCCGCTAAACGTTTATATTTGGTAGAAAATATATACGACGTATAGTCGTGCAGATTATAAACAAAAGTGATAAAATGAATTTTGAAACGACAAAAAATAGACATTTTCCGCGACCTAACAGTTGCTTCTATCATGGGCAAACCAAGTAAGTCAATCCGATGGCATAAGGCTGTAGCTTCACATTCGTCCTATGGTCAACGGAATCCTCACTCTCTTTCAAGTATCATTGAAAATGAAGATGGCATGAATCACATAGAAAGAAAATCCTTCAGACTGCCCTGCGGCAGAACCCTTGCAGAATCTTGGGCCGCCCTAAGAAAGGCTTGGCTCGGCTTTAAAATTGCATTGAGTAATGGCGACAGAGAACGGATGTCTTACTATGCATCATTTATTGTAAAGGTGCAGACTGAAATGGGAATAGAGGTCACGGATTTTGATACAGACATTATAGACGAGGATTCCCTGTTGAGTATTACAGAAAGTTGTTATTATAAAAAGCCTGTCAACGAACCTGGAGCTACTGTTGAAGAAAAAGTCCCTGATTACGATTCCATGATGGACGAAGCGCGCGGAAGGACCGATGCCGAGTATAATTCAGTGTCTACACCTCGCCAGAATATTTTTGATAATTCTAAGAATTCATGCATGTACCAACTCCCGGAGCGACCAGACGTCGTCACAAGAGAGTCTAGCAAGCTGGGAAATTGAGGAAGAGACAGGGCAGGAGGATCCGTGCTATTACATATCCCCGGGAAGCGACCATCCCAGATCGGAGGATCAGCCTGAAGAGGAGGAGCAATCGGTAACTGACAAAGAGGAAAAAGGGAGGCAGAGGTCCCGTAAGTCCTGCTTTTACGAACCATCCGGGTAAATACACTTGTAGGGTCAAACTGCCTGTGTCCACCATTTTCCCAGCACCTTAATTCTTTCGAAAAACACAATATTACAAAATGATTTTGTGAGTTCTAGCCGATCGCCCCAAGATTTCTTGTCTTGACTTCTACATTTCCCTTTACAGTGAATTTGTCCTCTATCTCCCCGTTAATGTCATGATAAGCTACCTGTATCGCATTTCCTCCGGTCAAGAGCTTAATCTCCAGAAAACCAGACCCTGAATAATAATTAGCTGAATATTCTCTTTACTGCTTATACTTGTGAAGATCTGCTCCGCCGGTTCCAACTGTCAAGAAAATTATTCCCGATCCTGCCTGATACTGATTGGTATCATGACTAGTAATATGTGGAGAGGATGAGTTGAAGGGATTGTACAAAATGGGATAGGTTCTTTCATAGTAATGATTATGGGCTTGTAAAACCAGATCTACCCCATAAGCGTCGAACAACGGGATGGTACGTGTCTCTTAACGGCTTGGCCTTTCCGACATTATAGGTAGAAGAAGTATAGGCTGGTTTATGATAATAAATAAAAATCCACTCTATATTCGGGTCATTAGATGCTGCAAAAAGATCGTCGCTTGCAAAATAATATTGAGGTGTCCCAATCTTGAATGGAATTTCTGTGGAAAGTACAGTGAAATGAATATTCTGGAAATTGTATGAATAATACTGTCTTTTAATATCAAAGTATTTCATGTATTCTTGAAGGACTGCTATTGATTTTACGTCATGTGGACCAAATGCGATTTTTATTTTGTTCCAAAAGGGCATTACTATATTAAACAAACAGGATGTTTTGTTATCAAAAACATAATCCCCAAGACCCAAGAATAGATCTGGTTTTGCACTCTCCATATTTCGTATTACAAGTTGACTCTTTGGAGTGCATCCCATATCCCCCACAGCGACTATTACAGGGTTATTCCTTGTTCCATTTACGACAGCAGCTCCAGCGTGTCCAATAAAGATATGTGAGTATAGTAATAAAACGACTACGATTATGACAAAAAAGGCGAACCATAAGATATTTCCTAACAATCTAACAGAAATTTCTTGTTTCTAACATATCTCATCTTCTCATAATTACCGAGTATTTTTAAGTGATAGATATGAGAAATACAGTATTGACGTTATTGCTTGATTAGATACGATTATTTGATTTGGCCTTATATCCTAAGCAGTAACCTATCTAGGGTTTCCATCTTTGGGTTTGTACTGAGAAGTCCCGCCTACATCACCTGTCCGCCTTTTAGAGTCTGAGATGGTCTCGTCTTCTATAGCCCTTAATACTTCTGCTATAACTTTGCCAAACATAGTGAGCACATTATAACCCACCCTTTTGTTTATTAGACTTAATTGGTGAAAGCAGGTTTGGGGATAGGGTTACTGAATGGATTCAATTTTGACGAAGCCCCGCCTTCACCTGACAGCATAGTAAAAATCGTAGCTCAAATTATTAAAACTTACTTAACAAAGTGGGAGAATTGAACAAGGGCTAGGGAGTGGTCTTATCCAAATCTACCATTGAAATTTCAATCGAATATAAGGCGCTGTAGCACTTTATTCAGTTATGGGATTAGAAGGAGAGGAAGTTTACACTGGATGGGCTTATGCTGACGGGACCAATTTTTATTCAGAGTCCTGGTCTATAGATATGCCAGCATCTAATGCATTTGTAAAAACTAGTCTGTGTGATCTTGTAAGTCTTAATGAAAAGGCTGCGGCAGAAATAGGGATACTTAATATTAGATATCTACTTCCTGACAATAGTAACGGAAGAGCTAATTTAGATGGCCTTGATTGGCCCAATACTATTAAAGCATGGTTTAATCCAAAAATGACTCATTTTACCTTTGCAATAAAAGCAAGGCAATGTTATGCGTTAATGTGCTGCACTGTGAGTTATTGGAGCTGAATAGTTAAACTTGAACTATGCTAAACAGGGTTCCTTTTCACAAGTTGGTAAAGTTCCAAAAACAAAATCAATACGTAGTGTTGCTCTCTATGATGCTAATGACGGGACTATTCTTCATATGCACCACGTTATGACGATGGATGGTTGTGAGCCTCGAGACATCGTCGAAATCGAAAAAGACGCCATGCGGTTTGCAAAAAAGCTAGGGCATAACGTTGATAATCTAAAAATTCTACGTGCACCTAATACTATAAACCCTTTTGCAAAATACCGCATTGATGTCTCAAAATTGGATTTTGTCGAGGTGTCCCAGCCCTTCTCAAAAGAATAGAGTCAGAATTTCAGAAAAAATCTTTTTATGGATCCAAATTCAGAATTCTTTTCTTCAAGCCTTTAATATTTTATTGTCCATTATTTTGGCAAGTTACTAACGCAATCCATATTGGTGGGCCATCCTTAAGTTCGGTTACCTTTCAGTTGGCCCGCTGATTTTCATTCCGTGATAAAAAATTTGACAGGCTATTTGTGAGCCCTTTAGGTAGTAAATACAAATAGTCCATCGATTTTAAGGCTCTATGCCTATTCGTTTGATTCTGTACTTGACAGTCATGTCAATTCTGGTCCTCATTCGTTCTGCTAACTTATTCCAATCACCTACATGTACAAATTCCAATATTTCGCACTGACAATGCCTTCCTTTTCGGTCAAAATCAGACCAGCATCTCGCAATAGCATAACCATAAACAAAATTTTCAGAGTTGAAGTTTATTGGCTTGGCAATTAAGTCTTGGCCAACTTCCCGTAGTTCCCACAAATGAAATTCGCCTGAATGACCACATTTACATATTAATTCCTTAATGTACTCGTCGTCATACATTTCTCTATTCTTTACAATAATGCGTAATTATTAATTATTAATTGTAAAAGCTAAAGCAAGATGGCCAAAATCAGTCAGATATCGCTATTTTACCAATTCTATCTTCCTAAGAACCTAGTAGAGCCTTATGACGGTAACAAACTCCGGTTCAGAATACGAAAAGAAGATGCACAAACTTACCTTAGAGATTAGAAGTTCATACATCTATGCCGGGCAATCTTTGAAACTAATTAATTTGAAATAAATATATCGGAATTGAATGTTTGTCCATTATCGCTGCTAGCTCTAAATTACACTTGTCCTAGAAGAATAGGCCATGTTCCAAAATTCTATTTCATAGTTGCAAGAAGTTGAAAAATGATTTTCCATATCCGTCTTCTTTTTTTCATCCACGTTTATGGCCATATTATCTAGAATTTTTCTTATTTGGTTTATTTGTTTCCGGGATTCTGCTGACGAATAAAATCGTATCCACCATTTGAACGCCTCAGTCTTAATATCTGTCCTGATCAGCGCCTTTGAAATTTCGTAGTATGTCCAAGGACAAGGCAACATTGCAGATAAAATAACAGGCAAATCCTCCGATTCAGAAACTCTTTTGAGATAAGAAACATAATCCATGGTAGTTTTCTCTGGAGAAACTCCGATGGATTTCAAATCACCTTCCAACTTATGAATTATATCTCGTTGTATAGGCATTTCATATCTGGTAGTACTATCCACTAGGCTTTCAAACAATATTTTGGTCTCTTCATCATAGACAATTCTTGATGCGGCTGCAAGTAAACTGCAATATGATTCTAAAAAGTTCAAATCTTGTTTAAGATAAAAAACGAACTTAGTTATCGGTAGAATATCTTCTGCGATCTCAATGATGAACTTGTGGCCCAAGATCCTATGCCATTTGCCAATATTTTGATGCTTAAGATTTTCCGAAAATGATACGTCCAAAATCATATACTGTTGATCTTACACCCTAAAATAAACGATAATAGGTTTGCTGCACAATGTTGGACCTATTGAATGAAAAAGTAAATAATTTCATTGGTGATATTACTCATAAATTTTCAGCTATTGTTGATAAAAACCTACACCATCCCTATCTTCTTTGCGTTGACGCTAAACAGTTAACCCGGGAAAATCTGAAAGTATTCGTCTGTGAACAGTATAATATTGTTTTAAATGATAAAAGAAATTTTGCTCTAGTAGCACAACGAACATCCAATTCCTCGTATGCAGATCTCTTTAAAGATTGTCTTTCATTTGAATCATCGGCGCTAAACAATTTATCCTCGCTAGAAAATGAATTAGACCTGGACATCATACAACTAAAATCATACAAACCACTTGCTGGATGCCAAGCGTATACTAATTATCTGTCCAGAATTTGCTTACACGGTACTGATGCAGAGCTATTAGTTGCAATGTTAACTGACCTTCCGGTTTGGGGAGAGAATTGCAAAAGAATCAGTACTGCACTGGAGACAAGGTACGGATTTACAGAAAAAAGCTGCCGTTTTTTAGACGGATTTGCTGCCCCTCTTCCTGGTGAATTTCTGAAAAAATCAAACGGGGTTATAGAATTAAGCCTATCTACCCACAAAAAGGAAATGGAAACAGCGGCACGATTCATTCTTGATTACGAACTGATGTTTTGGGATACGATATATAAACACTCATTTAGGACTTAGGGAATCAATTACAATATTTTACAATATTTTCTTCTTACCTCTTTGCCTACCTTCGCCGTATTTCATTATGAAGTTTGACTACGCGCCCACATAAATTGATGGCAAGTAACATAGGTAGCTATAGCAACAAGGGCAATGGGAGTCCTTCCATCTGAGTAGCCGCTTACTCTAATCTCGTACATTACCTTTATGGCATGTAGGCTCGCCCTTTCGTTCAGACCAAGTATATTTCCAACCTTAGTAACATACCCAAAGGGGTAATCTAATGGAACTATTGAACAACTATGAAAGCAAATCTAGAATGGTCTTCAGGTCAGCGATCTCCATTTCAATTGTGCTCCTGTCATTACCGTCATTTACATAATTCAGTAATTTTTCACAAGCTCCAATTTGATTCTGTAAGATATCACGTTTGTCAATGCATAAACTGTGGTACGAATCGATAAATGAATACGTTACTATTCTACCTTTTTCCTTACAGCCGCACGTTTTAGCTTCTACTTGGAGTAAGGTTTCTACTGAAGAGATATTCATCTCAGTCCACGAGTCGACTTATCCTGAGAACTCCATTTCTTCCGCCTCGTTAATCGAAATCGGACGCGATTTATAATTTTCATCCTCTACAATTAGCATAGATTCTATATTTGGTTGTCGACATTCGGGACATTTGGAATAAAACCTTTTAGGGTTCAAAAGCGAAGCACACCAGAAACAGTTATTGCAGATAATAAAGCACACTTCAGGAGCCATATAAGCTCCGTTCTGATGTGATGGGAATAACTCAATTTTTCCGCTATGGTTCAATAAAGCCCAGTGTTTCTTTTCGATCCCTTCGTAATTGGCATTCCTTTTACATTGTGATTCAGTGGCAGTTGATGTATGTAAGATCGTAGGAGTTTTGTTATTTTTACGTTCAGTGAATTCATTTATAGGTGATATTTCTGTACAATAATTCATGTCCAAATTATATTAGGTCAAGATACTTAAGCTGGATGAATGTCTCTGACCCATTTGACTAATTGTGAGGGAAATGCATTATTTGCACTCATCCTAAAAGGTGGTATCAAGACCTCCGTACTACAACATGATACTTCGTCATAGTAAAATAATAGATATAATAGAATAGATGCAATAGAACTAGTTTAGGTTACCTACAAGAAAGAGCTAGATTTATCTACACTGAACTATCATTTTTATGAATTTATGTATAGTTATCTCTCTATTTTAGAAAGTTTTCTATTTATTAAATTTAATATTTTAAGCCTTGAACTAAGTTTGATTATATGGTAAAGCTAAAATTTGGATTCCATTATATTATTAGTACTTCCATTTCAAGAAAGGTCCGCCATACCTAATCGATTGAAATGGAAGCGAGAAGAAATTCTAGGTTAGTAGGATGGGGGTATAGGTAGGGTTGTCCAGTCCTATCTCTTCTTATTCACTAACACCTCCTATCCTACTAACCTTATTGGAATATCTATTAAAGCTAAAATATTATCTACTCTATAATCATAATGCTTCCTTAACTCGAACAACAGAAGCATACTAAGCGCACCATACCGATTAGGTTAGTGAGGCTCCTGTCATGCCAGACCTTGGATTAGCCATCATCTTTTCTGATTTAAGCCTCACTAGCCTTTATGTCACTACTCCACTTGCCCCAGACAAGGCTAAATTATGTTAAGTCTTCTAGCACATCTCTTATGATAATAACTTCTATGATGACCACAACCTACAATGATATCGCCTAAGACAAAATCATTGCCACAAAAATTACATTTCCCATTCTGTCTGTTTCGTATGATAGATAGTACTCGGCGTGATGAGAAGTTGTTAGAAGTATCAATAATGACACTCTTGGTCATTACATTCTATATTATCACTCAAACCAGATAATATTGTATGTAATGGGAATCTCGCACGGCGTATGATTGTACAGGCCTGCGATAGCACAACGGACAACAAAATATTAAAGAATCCAAAATCAAAAAATTGATTTTTAGTCCGTGAGCTCTTATATAATATATGAGCCTTATTTTAATCAATGTTTCAAAGGTACATGCTATTAAGTATATTGACAGCATTAGTCATATCAATAGGTGCTATTTCAATTCTAGCAACATCCGTCTATGCTCAGGAACAAAAATTTTCCGCGTCTTTAAGTGGTAGTCAAGAAGTTCCACCTAATACTTCAACAGCAAAGGGATGGGCCTGGTTCAAACCTATGGGTGATACTGTCGGGTACAAGGTAAACGCCACCGGTATAGACAA
>DASWDL010000256.1:0-3139 GCA_036395315.1 Nitrososphaeraceae archaeon | reverse complement strand
AGATAAACTAATTGGATTTTCAGAGTTTATTGCAACTGACATCGCTACCGCATCTGTGTCTTCATGTAGTGAAGCCGTATTTCCTATTGTAAAAGAATCCAAGCTAATAATGTACTTTGCTAGTTACTATGGTTGCCCATCGCGGATTTGGTCCTGATGGCAGAACAATATACTACATAGTCGCTGATGCAACACCTGAAATGCCAGCAACTATGATGGGTGTAACTTCGGTGCCATTTGATGAAAAATTAGTTGGAACTCCTGTGGCAGTAGATTTATTTCAATTTAAAAATGGCATAAACGGCACGGGTCCTATGGGATTTCAGGCTGGAATAGGGGCAGCAAATCCTACTGACAAAAACTATAGTCCAATGTGGAAAATATCTTTCAATGAGTGGAAAGATCCCTCAAAAGCAAGAATTCTTGAAAATCTTGATGATGTAGTAGCCATGCAAAAAAGTGGTATGATTACAATCACTCCAGCCATGGGAGGAAAACATGTGGTCAACTGTCCATTCTTCGATCAATCTACAATAGTGGAACACATGAGTAAGACATAGAACATCGTTCTATGATTTCTAAATTTCTCTCTTTTTTTATTTACCGATTAAAGTCTATCTTTAACCGTTTGAGGCATGTCTTATTAGGATGAAATCTCTATTATAATCATGGCAAATATGAAGACACTTCAAATTGCTACTTTTGGTTCTGATGGTCAGGATGGGATAGCTTTGGGTATAAGGAGCTTTTCTGTTCATAAACTTGCTTTAATCTGTTTTAATTCTGACAAGAATAGAGCTGAGGATTTTGCAAAAAAAATAAAATCTGTTCTTGGCATTCCCATCACAATCACAGTTGTCACAAAAGAAAATGTTGTAAGAGATACTATGGAAAGTGTTAACGAAATTCTAAATCTTCACGCTAAAGAATTTGAACAAGTTCTGTTAAATGTAAGCTCTGGTGACAAACTGATTGGATGTGCTGCACTTTCTGCCGCATTCATAAATGGAATACAGGCATTCGGCATGGATGATACACATACTGTCCCACTTTTGATGCCCGTCTTAAAGCTAAGTTATAATGAAATAATTTCGGAAGCTAAGATAAAAATTCTAAAGTCAATAAATACTGCAGGAGGAGTAATACAAAGTTTAGAACAATTAGAACAGATCTCTGGTTATGGTAAACCTCTCTTAAGTTATCATGTTCAAGGAGCAAAGGATTCAAAGGGACTGGCAGACCTCGGTTTAGTTGAAGTGGAGAAAGGTGATAGAGGAAAAATATCTGCTAGACTGACAACTTTAGGCAAGTTACTTGTAAGTAGCAATACGCTTACTAGAACATCATAATATGATAAGAGATGAAAATGAATTCAAGTTCTTCAGCTAAAAGGAATGCATTGAAAAGAGGATTGATTGCTGGATCTATTACTGCAATTACATATCTTTTGGTAGTAATAATTACAACACCCAATCTTCCATACTTAGCAGCTTTAACCGCAGCAATTAAAGTAAATGGAATAATAGTATTGGGTTTGGCTATCACAATCGGAGTCCAAATCTATATGTCAAATTATGGGAAAAGCTTGGGGTGTAACATTGTCAGTAAAAGAGAAGGTATCATAGGAAACTCCAGTAGCATTACACTAAGTTCATTTTTCTCATTTTTCTCATTAGTGCCACTCGGTTGTTGTGGAAGTTGGCTTCTAATACTTTCATTATTACCTTCTGTCTTAGGCAGTGCATTCTCAGTAATTCTGATACAATACTCAAAGCCACTCTCATATTTAGGATTGTTTATAGTAATAGGTTACACTGGCTTTAGTGCTATCAAATTGAAAAGTGAATTGAAAAAGATTGAAAAAGGGAAGTCTCAGAGAAAAGTATCATTCATGACGTGATGATGTTTGAATATTCTTGACACAGTTTGCAATAGGAAACGGATATTGCTACCTGGAGCTCTGCTATTGCTATTGACCATTGCATTGATCACAACTCATATACCATTAAACACAATAGCAACAGTAATCGCAGAAGAAAAACATATTGTTCCTCTTGATCAGATAGTTAGCGGAGGACCACCGCCTGATGGTATTCCCTCAATAGATTCGCCCAAATTTAATTCAGTAAATGATGGAAATAAGTTTCTTGGAGACTCGGATAAAGTAGTTGGCATAAACATTAATGGCGATATCAGGGTATATCCGCTTCAAATCTTAGTGTGGCATGAAATAGTTAACGATAATGTTGGCGGCATTCCTGTTGCAATCACTTATTGTCCGCTTTGTTTCACAAATCAAGTTTTTGGAAGAACAGTTAATAATACTACACTAGAATTTGGAACTTCAGGAAAGCTCTACAATAGTAATCTTGTGATGTATGATAGATCAAGCGAGTCACTTTGGAGTCAGGCTCTAGGGGAAGGAATTGTAGGAAAATATGCAGGCATTAAACTTGAAAAATTACCCTTCGATGTAGCATACTGGAAAGATTGGAAGAAAATTTATCCCCAGTCTAAGGTTCTTTCAAAAGATACTGGATCGGCTCGACCCTATGGTGCAGATCCTTACGGGGATTACTATACCACCCCAGATATTTTGTTTCCAGTTTCTAATAGAGATAACAGACTGGGATTAAAGGAGATTGTAGTTGGGCTTGAAAATAGGGATTGGAGCAAAGCTTACAAATTGCAGGATATAGAGAAATTAAAAGTAATCAATGATAAACTTAATAATAAATCAGTAACACTTTTTTCATTGCATCCCATAATGGCAAGGTTATTTGATCCTTCAGTCAACGGACAGACATTATTATTCAAGTATAACTTTACTAATAATACCTTTACAGATAAGCAAACAGGGAGTCGATGGGATTTTGAAGGAAAATCTATTGAAGGACCAATGAAAGGGAAACAACTCTTGCGATTACCATTTGACGAGGGTTATTGGTTCGAATGGGCAGCATTTCATCCAGGAACTAAAGTGTATTCTTAATTTATTTCATGGATCCGGAGGTTTGTGAATCATTTTTGACACTATTTTTCGGCTCACTATTCATAAAAACAAAACATAATTATAATGATTCAAATGTTTGCGTCGGGTTCATCGGGATTCGAACCTTGCATATAGTAGGGTTCTATT